>NZ_JBNGHF010000067.1:0-20039 GCF_050611805.1 Methylotuvimicrobium sp. | reverse complement strand
CTAAGGATATGCTGATCTTTGGGCTTTAGCTGAAGAAACTTGCTAATCAGGTTATTTTTGTGCAGTCGGATATGATTGACAAAGCGCATATATAGACGTATTTTATGATTATGTCTATTAATAGATTAACAGGAAGAAACATGAGCAAGAGTGCTAAACATAATTTATCACTTGATAAATCTTCTATCGCAAAAGGCGCTTTAAACACATTCTTCAATATAACCGACGCATGGCGGCTTAATACGGAGCAGGCCATGAAGCTATTGGGATTAGACTCAAAAAGTACTTTCTTTAAATGGAAAAAGAAGCCCGAGGAAGCTAACTTGACTCAAGATAAGCTTGAGCGGCTTTCCTATATTTTTGGGATCTACAAAGCGCTGCAAATTCTTTTACCTAAACCTGAGGCCGCCGATACTTGGTTGAGTCGACCAAATTCAGCGTGTCCGTTTAACGGGCAGTCTGCTTTGGACAGAATGTTATCGGGACATGTAGCTGATCTTTATGTCGTCCGCCAATACTTGGATAGCCAACGTGGTTGGTCTTAGTGAGTTATTGGAGGCCTCTTTAATCAACTGGAAACCCTGTTGGCGACTCGTTCCAAGCAGGTTTCCGCCAGTTGGTCTATTTGATCGAGTTGCAGACCCTGAGGATTTGGAAGTGGTTTTCTTTATTGAAAGCCTAACCAATGATCGTTTACGCGAAGAAGCTGGAGAGATTTCTCTTGTCCCGCCGGACGAACGAATTTCAGGCCCAGGAACAACGCCAATCATGGCCGCATTCACGCATTTAAATCCGGAAGGCAGCCGCTTTACCGATGGCTCATATGGCGTATATTACGCGGCAAAGGATATTGATACCGCTATTGAGGAAACCAAGTTTCATAGGAAACGATTTCTTGAGGCAACCAATCAGCCGCCAATAGAAATAAACATGCGCAGCTATGCGTCAGACATAAACACAGAGTTTAACGATATCCGTGGCAAACAGAGCAACATGCAGGATATTTATACTTCCAGTCCGGACCAATATTCTTATGCTCAGACACTTGCGCGTGAACTTCGCAAAAATGGCTCAAACGGTATCGTTTACGATAGCGTCAGGCGCCAGGGTGGAGAGTGTATCGCAATATTCAGACCTAAGGTTTTGTCACCCGTACGCCAAGGTAAACATTACTGTTATGTTTGGGATGGTTCTGATTTTTCAGACGTGTATGTAAAAACGGAATATAAGCCAAGCAAGAGAGGCAGAACCCAGTAAAACAACAATTTATCGGCAGGACATTTGGCGCAAGCGCGTTGCAAACAGGATGGGGTATGCTCAACACTCGTGTCACCAACCGCCATTTGAGCTGATCGATTAGCCGCTGCCGACGGGCAGCTTCCAGCTCGCGTAGCTCCGATTAGCGAACGCGTAATCGGAGGAATGAAGGCTACCTTCGAGCGATTACGCTATGCTAATCGCTCCTACGGCCCTGATCTCCAATCATGCATTGCATGATTGGAAGACTTGACCCCGTCCGCGTCTTGCAATTTCGAACAAGTCCTCTAACCCCCTTTCGGCCCCGCAAACCACCAGATTATCAGACCGACAACGGGCAGCAGTAATATCAAAATCACCCATAAAACTTGCGATCCAGTTGAAGCACCACTTTTTATAATGCTAATAATGGCCCAGATATTCAGGACAAGCACTATAAAACCCAGAAAACCGCCGACTTCAATATCCATAAGTCCCCCTAACAGGTTTGTGTTTAATGAATAAACTATTTTGTCTCATCAGCTTCAAATTTTACGCTTAAAAAATGGGTGAGTTCTGTACGGTAACGCAGATTGCTCAGCTTGCAACAAATTAGATTATGGAAATGTCGCTCAAAAATATCGTGTCTGACCCTGATGTATCCCCTCAAAACGCTCGTTCCCATGCTCTGCATGGGAATGCCGCTTTAGACGCTCTGCGTCGACTGCGGCGGGCAATTGGATTGAGAAATCATAGAGAGTGTAGCGTAGCTCTTGTCGGGATTATCGACCTCTGAGGACGCAGAGCGTAGGAACGATGAAAAAATTTATATATCTATCAACCAGTTTACAGCCAAAAAATTGTTTTATTTGGCTATTTCGTGGGGATACCTCAGTGTCTGACCCCATTTTCTTATTGTTGTAAAAACCAGCCCAAATCCGCAGTCATTTGCCGAATAGTAAAATCCCCGCACGTTATCCCCCAGCCTCAAATAGCCTGCTGAAAAAATCGTGATGGAGGTTTTTTTCCGAACGTAATTCATTACTAATCAAGCAAAACATCACGGTCAGCGGTATAAAGAGCGGTGTCGTTGAGAGAAGGTATGACGCCACCAAGATTTGACGGTCAAGGCTGACGCCGTACCCCCAAAACCGTGCCGAAGCACGATCCTCAGTATGACACATCTGAGGAATAAATCCAGCCCTCATCGGCCTCTTTGTCGATGTGCCGCACCGCCCGCCTTTATCATTGTCACCGTTGTCATGCACAGGTCATCATCTGCTCAAGTTGTGATCGCGGCCAGCGTTATTGCAGCCGCGAATGCGCCGTGTCCGCTCGTTTAGAGTCTCGCAGGCGTGCCGGGAAAAAATATCAGTCCACCCACTCAGGTCGCTTTCATAATGCCGACCGTCAACAACGGTTTCAAGAACGACAGAAACAAAAAGTAACGCATCAGGGTTCCTTACAGGTGACCGCTCATGATGTACTGAAACGTAAGCACACCGGACTCGAAAAAACCGAAACCATCGAATTCATGGGCGGTGATTTGCGTTGTCACCATTGCGGTGCCGTTTGCGGGCCATTTTTACGCCGGGATTTTGTCCATGCCGGCCGGAATTTACCGTTATTCCGGAATCGATATGCTGGTGAGGGGGTATGATGACCATCAATAAAGACATTGAAGCGAAAATACTGCGTTATCATTTTGTGGAACAGTGGCGAGTCGGCACGATTGCCTCACAGTTGGGTATCCATCATTCCGTTGTTGACCGCGTGTTATCGCAAGCCGGCCTGCCGAAGGTTGAAAAATCGGGGTCAGGCCTTAAAAAATCGGGTAGAGTAGAGAACAGGATTTTACTTTCCGTAGACATGGCCTATCTGTTTCCGCTCCTTTCGCCTGGCGGTGCCTCATTAGCCCTATCCTAGTTAGTGTCTCCTGTCCTCCCTCATCAAACCGTGCATGCGCTATTAACGCACACGGCTTTCCGATGTTCTTCACACCAAGGCATGCGCTGTTTTCCAGCCCGCCTTTGTCGGAACCTTGTATAGCCCATATTTCGCATATAACTGCTGGCTTGGGAAACGACCGGCTGGGCAATAAATCTTCAAGAACATGCCGACCTTGCTACCCCGGAAGTCGACGGATGCCACTTCCGTTATTTCAGCATCCATCCAACGGCCTTCCCCTTCTGACCACAGGGTCGGCTCCTCCAATTCGTTTACGAGGCTACATGTGTGTTCACTTGCGTTACGGCCTGCTCTTTTGCTGTTTGAAAACTCACGACACCGTGTTACCACGATGCCGCTTCCTCATGCTACCAAGGCGTACGGACAATTCCTTGGACGGGACTTTAACCCGCTAGATTTACTGCTGTTACTGCGAACGGTCAAGCCTTACAATTGACATTTGCCTTTCCCTTTTTTTACCCATTACACTGCGCGGATCACTGTAGAAGTTTTGATTTTGCATTATCTCATTGCTTTCGGCGTAGATAGGCCATTAAAAATCGCCCTGGGCTACACCTCGTTTTCTCCAGATTCAAAACGACAAGAAACCAACAAATCAATCGCTCTGTTCATTGAGCTCTATTAGTTTATCGATGCCTTCAAAGGCTTTATGAAGCTTTTTTGGATCGCGTCTGCAATCAAGAACTCGAAATACGTGGGCGTTGTCATCAATAATCCTGTAGTAAACAGCCTATGGAAAACGCTTTGCCAACAATCGATGAAACCCGAAATGCACTGAATAAATTCCACCGTATATCGCCAGAGAATCTATTTCGGCAAAAAACTATCGAAGAAGTAGCCTCCTACACCCGCTTCTTGGCGATCTTAAAATTTACGAACCGCCGCGAGGTCTTCGACAGCGGAACGAAGAATTCGGATTTTCATTCAAAGCGGGATCGTAATTCTTTCTTGGCTTGTCGCCAATCTAGTATTTCGATGCTATCAGCTTGAAACCTTTCTTCGGTTTCTTTGAGTTCACCTTCATGCCAAGACAGATTTGGAAGGCTGGCTTCGTCATTTACCAAATCGCTCCAAAGTGCTTCAATTATCTTCAGTTTCTCAATGGCGGGTAATTTGTGAAGTTCGGTTATGCTCATGGTGGAGAAATACCTGCTTGGATGATTGATATTTTTGAATTTGCCTCATCACCGGGGCCGAGTAGCCAAATTAATTCAATAGACACGTTTAGTCAATTAATCCTCTTAATCATGACGATCGCGATCAATCCTTACATTTGTCATTAACAGGAAGGTAAGTTTCTCATTATCCTAAAGCTCGGGTCTCTCGTTGATAATACACTCTCACGGCCGGCCGGATAACGGCAATAGCGCCCGGAACGACGAGCGCAGTTTAAGTTGATCCGGCTAAAAGCCTCTGTATACAGGTGTCTTTATTCACCATCAAGGACGTTCGAGCATGAAAATCCAGCCGTCGTAGCGCACGACTAGACCGTCCTGTTTAATTTCGACGATGCCGACTCCATCTTTAGTATCCTGCCCCGGTTTGTATTTGACCATATCGATCAAGACAAAACGCTCGGACGGATCACTGGCATAGACAAAAACATTGATGTTCATCTTAGGAACGGTCTGGCGGAATTCGAATGGCATTTCCCGCAGCCATGGGATATCGTTTGCCCGCTCCGGCTTAGGCTCGGGAGGCGCAATAGCAAACGGCTGCGGCACCACGACCGGTTCGGGAACGGGCGTTGTCACAAGCGGCGCCTTGGCGGCCGTTAGCGGCTTTTGTTCCTTAACAGGACGAACTGGCCGTGATGCATCGTTCGGTTTTATTTCCAGCTTGTACTTCGAAGGAGCTTGGCGTTTCGGCGAGACATTCGAATTGGTCAATTCGGCAATTGGAGTCGTTTTTCGCTCGAGCGATAATTTCGGTTTAGGTTCTTCAACACGCGTAAGCGAGTCGGACGATCGTTGTTCGGAAACGATCGAGGCCGGAGGTCGTTTCGGAATCTCCGTTGTTTCCGTATTTTCGATCGATTTGGTTACATACCAGAACAGACAGGCGATAGCGATCAAATTAACAATCACGATGACGCCTATCCATCGAAACATGCTTTGCCGCCGCTCCGGTTCCTGCTCTAATATTCTGTTCGTGACCTGCTGCGAGGCTTGTCGTTCCCTGTCTGACTTGCGTAATGCATTAAGGATATAGGACATAACGTTATTCGTTGGTTTGCAGGCGCATCGATCGACCCGCCTCATTCAAATTATCGAGATAAATAAGGGTTTGAGGTCCCGCAATTCCGTCTTCGGTCAGGTTGTAATGATGCTGGAATTTTTTTACGCGCGCGGTCAAAACGCTATCAAAAAACTGCGGAATCGTTTCTTCGTCGGTCACGCCATCGAATAACGCTAACTGTTGCCGCAACCAAAGCACGGCCTCGGACTGGGTTCCCGGACGAATCACGCGCAAGTCTGAAACCGGGGATTCCCATAGAATCAAGTAATAACCATTCCAATATCTGAGCACATCACTCAAGGTGAATGTCGATTCCTCATCGACTCGCATGACCGGTTGGCCTTTACGAAGACTCGCCAGTAATGCGTGACGTCTACTATCTGAATCCAACAAAAACTCGAGAACCACGGGTCTGTCCATTTCCAAAATGTCTTTCCAGCTGGCTTTACCGTGCAAACAGTTCAGACCGAGGGCCCGCACCGCCGAACAGTCGATGGGATCCGTTCCCTGATAGACTTTACCGAACAGATCGAGCGCATTAAGAATACCTCGCTCCAGCGTCAATTCAGGATTTTCCAACCATTGGTCGAATAGCATGACCGGATCGACCAAGTTTTCCGATTCGGTATTCTTCATGATCTCTTGTGTTGCCGATTGTACTGAAATCGATTGCAGCAAGCCGTCAACCGCCTGAGGAAGGTCTGTAAGTGGACGTATCAATACTCTTGCTGGGTCTTCCTGCCCCTCCGCACCAACCAACCTATCGCCAAAATAATAAAAAAACCAAAGCGTTATGCTAAGCACTAACAGACTCGATAAGACCGTAAAGCGCACCCGACTCTGAACGGGTTGTGCAAGCGTCTCGCTGGCAGCCTTGTTGACAATAGTAGAATTGATTATTTTTGAATCTTCCGCGTATGCGCCAAGCAACGCACGATCGCAGATGATGTTGATGACTCTCGGAATACCCGACGATAATTTGAAGATTCTCTTGATCGCGCTTTCTTTGAATAAATTCGGATTGCCATTGCAAACGAACAGGCGGTGGCGAATATAGGCGCGTGTTTCCGCAAGCGATAACGGCAACAAATGATAGCGTGCGGTGATGCGCTGATTGAGCTGACGCAAATCCCGGCTCGATAAGAGCTGCTGCAGTTCTGGCTGTCCTACCAGTATGATTTGCAGCAACTTTGTCTTACTGGTCTCGAGATTGGTCAACAGCCGAATCTGTTCCAACACTTCCCGACTCAGATTCTGCGCCTCGTCGATCAACAAAACGGTTCGCCTCCCGGCAGCATGTGCGCTGAGTAAATGCCGATTCAATGCATCGACCAAGTTCTTGAGCGATTGCCGTTCTTTGTCGTAGGAAATAGCCAATTCGTCGCAGATATTTGCCAATAATTCGGTCGCGTTGAGTTTGGGATTCAAGATCAATGCAATCTCGATATTGTCCGGTAGTTCCTGCAACAGACAATGACACAACGTGGTCTTTCCCGTCCCGACCTCTCCGGTCAAAGCCACAAAGCCCCCGCCGTCGGTGATGCCATACAAAAGATGAGCAAGGCCTTCTTTATGACGGGCGCTCATGTATATAAAGTGAGGATCGGGCGCGATCGAAAACGGCAATTCCGTGAAGTTGAAATAATGGGTATACAAAGCTTTATCCTAAGTACAGCGGTTTGACCATTAAGCTCATCAAGTATATCAAGAGATTAACAAAACATTTACTCTCAACCTTGGGGCATGAGTATCTTCACGAGTCGTAACCTGAGTAGGGAAGAGTCGCATAAGCGCCAACTTAAGAAAGGAACGCGTCATTCCGCCAGGGATTGGCGGAATCTAGGACCACGGATGGCAATGCGTAGCACCACATCCATGTAATCTGGATATCGACAACACATACCGATATGACGAATAAAACCATAAACGCACCATAGAATAGGCGCTAAGTTGGCGCTTATGAGGAGGGGTGGCCCACATCTGGCCCGATGCATTCCAGAGGAGTGTCTATGGGAGCTGCTCATATTGCTCAAAACGGTATATCGTCATCAAACGATTCCGCAGGCGATCGATCTGAAGCAGTCATGTTCTCACTCGATTCTTCGACCGGAATCAGCTCCCACATTTCATTCTGATGAAGCCAAAGTGGATCGGCATTGGTCAAGATGAATTCATCTACCGTCATGCCCTCCGCCAACGGCGGACGCTTGATTCTGACTTGCTTGCCGATTATAAAAACCGGCTCACATTGTTGCTAACGCACTTTTTTCGCCCGCTTTTGAGCCATTGTAAGTTTTTTCTTAACTTTTGCCATATCGGCAAATTGTTTTGTGGATGCTAAAGAACATGCACGAAATAGCTAACTTTATGAGTATAAAGGGAGTAGGGAGGCTCCCACAGCGCATCCGCCATCCTCTGAGGAATCAACGAATTCATCAATGAAACTTTGGCAATTCAGTAAGCTAATTTTAGCGAAATCCTTAGCTTAATGCGTATTGGGCTTATGCCAGCCTTACAAATTATCAATGCTCGTTAAAATAGCGTTCACAATATTTTTTCAGCAGATCGCGCGCATCATTGCTGCTTCCCAGCACCATGCCAGCCAACAAGGTTAGCGTGAGGCTACGCCCCGGATTCTGCTTAACCCAGTCACGAATTTCCGGGTCCAGCGAGTCTTGCAGCGCGGCTTCCACTGGATTATGGCGCTTTGTGCGGCGTAAAGGCCCGCATTGACGCCTATCAAGTAGGCTGAATAGGCGCGCGAAGCTCAAAACGATCAACACCAATATCAGATAAACCGCCGCCGTCAATAAAGCCGACACATCCACTGAAAAATACTGAGAAAAGTTATAAAACAACGCCACAGCGCAGAAGCTCAGTGCAATCAGAAAAAAAACGAGCGCAATTGCAACCGCGATGCTTTGTATCTTCAATCTGTAACGCAGGCTCATGATTACCCGATGTTATCAACCATGGTTTTTATTCAACGATCCAGCAGTTTGCCGATCAACACCCCCACCCCAAATGAGATGGCCAGGCTGGTGAGTGGGTTAGCCTTGACTTCATCCTCCACTTTGCTGAACGAATCTTTCACTTGTTGTTGAGTTTGTTCGGCCGCGTGTTGGAAACCCTGCTGCTTTTCTCCGACATAAGCTGATGACATCGTTTTGATTGTCTTAGCCAAATCGGCGAAATCTTCACGCAATGCCTCAAGTTGTTTTTGCAATTCCTCATTGCTAGCTTGTTGTGTCGCCATAATGCTCATCTCCTGGGAGTAGTGGAATCGTCTTCAAGTTTCAACATAACGACTTTGACCAAAATATGCAAGGATATTTCATCGGCCATTTAGTTAAATAGACTCTTCAAGACGCTGCGTGAAAAAGAGCGGGGGGCAGGCTTTACATTTGACACTTACCTTCCACATTTTTTCCGCCCGTTTCAATGCACGGATCACTGTAGGAGTTTTGATTTTGCATTATCTCGTAGCTTTCCGCGTAGTGAGGTCATTCAAAATCGGCTCAAAGGTTTAGAGTCAAGTTAAGCGGTTGGCTGAATGGCTTTGTTCGGCCAATCGTTATCAACAGTAAACGACCGGCCAACTGGCTTGAGATGATCAAACTCCTGTTTCTGGAGCTTGATTCGGATCTCTTCAAAAGACCTAACAACATCCTCTGCATAAAGTCGTTCTCCGCACTGTCGGCAAACTTCTGCTGTTACCCTCAATGCCACAGTGTTGCCACCACCTCGCAATAGTTTCTCTACCGGTTTAGTTTCAAGCTCGCCACCGCATACGGGGCATTTTTCAAATGGAATCATTTCTTCACCCTCACTTTCCAATCATTCCAACGCACGCAATCCGGCTTATAAACTGTGTTCATTACCGCCCAACCATAAATCGCGACCTGGGGATCGCTCCCACATTTTTGTTTTTACTCCCCAGTTGCTAACTGCTTCAACAAAGCCTCGATGAATTCCAGCTTCTCTTCCGTTGCCTTGAACGGCATGATGAAACGCAATTTATCCGCGCCGTCGAATTTGTAGACTTGCGCCTGGGTTTGTATCAATTCGATCAGACGGGCCGTGTCGATCTTCGGTTCGTGTGAGAATACGATGCGACCACCTCCGGCGTTCGCTTCGATTTTCTTGATGCCGAGTTTTTCGGCTTGCTGTTTCAGTTCGGCGACGCTGAATAGCGTCTTGACTGCTTCCGGTAGCAGGCCGAAGCGGTCGATCATTTCAATTTGCAAGGCTCTGAGGTCATCATGCGTGTCGGTGCTGGCGATGCGTTTGTACAGCACCAGCCGAGCATGGATGTCGGGCAGGTAATCTTCGGGAATCAATGCAGGGGCCTGCAAATCGACTTCGGGACCGGTTTCCATCGGCGCGTCGAGTTCGGGCTGGCGGCCCGATTTCAAGGCATTGACCGCGCGTTCGAGCAGATCGGTGTAGAGAGTGAAGCCGATTTCCTGGATTTGCCCGCTTTGTTCGTCTCCGAGCAATTCGCCGGCACCTCTGATTTCCATGTCGTGCGACGATAGCATGAAGCCCGCGCCGAGGTCGCCCGACGCTTCGAGCGCTTCGAGCCGTTTCAGTGCGTCCTTGGTCATGATCGTTTTCGGCGGAATCACGAAATAGGCGTAGGCCCGATGATGCGAGCGACCTACCCGACCGCGCAACTGATGCAATTGCGCGAGACCGAGCTTGTCGGCGCGGTTGATTACGATCGTGTTTGCGCTGGGAATATCGATGCCGCTTTCGATGATCGTCGTGCTGAGCAATAAGTTGAAGCGCTGGTGATAGAAATCGAGCATTATTTTTTCGAGTTCCCGCTCGGGCATCTGGCCGTGCGCGATTTCGATGCGCGCCTCGGGCACCAGGGTTTCGAGCTGGCGCGCCATTTTTTCCATCGACTTGACATCATTGTGAAGGAAAAACACTTGACCGCCGCGCTTGATTTCGCGCTGGCAAGCCTCTTTAATCTGCGAGTCGATCCATTCGCTGATGAAGGTCTTGATCGCGTGGCGGTTTGGCGGCGGGCTCGCGATGATCGAGATTTCGCGCAGACCCGACATCGCCATGTTCAAGGTTCTCGGAATCGGCGTCGCGGTCAGGGTCAGCATGTCGATCTCGTTGCGCAACTTCTTGAAATGCTCCTTTTGGCGCACGCCGAAACGGTGTTCCTCGTCGATGACGACCAAGCCGAGCTCGCGGTATTTGATCTCGTTCGACAACAGCTTATGCGTGCCTATCACGATATCGACCTTGCCCTGCTCCAGGTCTTCGAGAATCGCTTTTTGCTGCTTCGGCGTCACGAAGCGCGACATCACTTCGATGCGCACCGGCCAGTCGGCGAAGCGATCGCGGAAATTCTGATAATGCTGCTGCGCCAACAGCGTGGTCGGTACCAGCACCGCGACTTGCTTGCCGCTTTGCACCGCTATGAAGGCCGCGCGCATCGATACTTCGGTCTTGCCGAAGCCGACGTCGCCGCAGATAACGCGATCCATCGGCTGCGGGTTGGCCATGTCTTCGAGAATCGCTTCGATCGCGGTTTGCTGATCCGGCGTTTCCTCGAACGGAAAAGCGGCCGCGAAGGCTTGGTATTCGGTGTTGTCGACATCGAAGGCATGGCCTTTTTTCATCGCGCGTTTGGCGTGGATGTCGAGCAATTCGGCCGCGACATCGCGAATGCGCTCCATCGCCTTTTTCTTTGCCTTACTCCACTGGTCGCCGCCGAGCCGGTGCAGCGGCGCGTCTTCGGGGCTGATGCCGGTATAGCGGCCGATCAGGTTCAGCGACGAGACCGGCACGTAAAGTTTGTCGTTGTTCGCATATTCGAGCATCAGGAATTCCGCGGTCATGCCGCCGAGTTCGAGGGTTTGCAGTCCCAGATAGCGTCCGACGCCGTGCTCGACATGCACGACCGGCGAGCCGATCGTCAATTCGTTCAGATTATTGACAATGTTTTCGAGTTCTTTCGCGGCCGATTTACGGCGACGGCGGCGCTGCTGGACTTTTTCGCCGCTCAACTGGCTCTCGGTGATCACGGCGATCGCCGGACTATCCAACCACAAGCCTTGATCGATCGACGCAACCAGCATACATGGCGATTGTTCTGACTTAAGAAAGGCGTCCCAGCTATTGACTTGATGAACCTTGATACCGAATTTGCTTAATTTACCGATCAAGTCCTCGCGGTGTCCAGCCGTTTCGGCGACGAACAACACTTTGCCGGGAAACTCATCGAGAAACTGTTGCAGCGCCCGCGCCGGCTCTTTCAGCTTCGCGTCGATCGTGACCTTGGGCAGCGGCATGCAGTGAAAGTCGATTTCACTTTTACCGCCGAGTCTGGCTTGACTCAGCGTCACACGCGCGAACTTTTCGGTCCGTTCGCGCATTTCCTGCGGCGACAAAAACAACAATCCGGGCTCGAGCAACGGCCGTTCGACATCGTATTTGCGTTGTTCGTAACGCTCTTCTGCCTCGCTATAGAAAGACTTGGTGCTTTGCGCAAAATTATCGGGCGTGACCAACACCGCCGAATCGGGTAGATAATTGAATAACGCGGCAGTGCTTTCGACAAACAGCGGCAAATAATATTCGATGCCGCCGAACGCGACGCCCTTGCTGACGTCGAGATACAAACTGTTCTTTTGCGAAGCGTTCGGGAATCGAGTTCGGAACGCCTGGCGGAAATGCTTGATCGCCTCTTCGGTGAAAGGAAATTCGCGCGCCGGGAACAGTTGAATACGGTCGATTTTTTCGACCGAGAGCTGCGTCTCGGGATCGAAGGTGCGGATCGATTCGATGTCTTCGTCGAACAATTCGATCCGGTAAGGCACCTTACTGCCCATCGGAAACAGATCGACGATGGCGCCGCGTACCGCGAATTCGCCGTGTTGGTAGACCTGCGACACGCACTGATAACCGACGCTTTCGAATTTCGCGCGGTTCAGCTCCAGGTTGAATATATCGCCGACGCCGATCGAAAAACTGTTGGCCAGAACGTGCTCTCGCGGCGCTAGCCGGTGCATTAGTGTCGAAACCGGTACGATCAGCGCGCCGCGTTGGACTTCGGGCAGCGCCGCGAGAGTTCTCAAGCGTTCCGAGACGATGTCCGGCAACGGCGAGAACACGTCGTATGGCAGTGTTTCCCAATCGGGAAAATGCAAAATCGGATGCTTATTTTGCAGAAAGAACGCCAGTTCATGCTCAAGACGCAGTGCCGTTTGACTATCCGGCGTGATAATCACGAACAAGCGTTTTTCTTGTTGTATCGCCGACGCCAGCGCGAGTGAATCGCCGCAACCGTTTAAACCGGTCCAAATTGAAACGGTATGGGGTTCTAATGGAATTTCGGTGGAAAAAATTAAATCTTGGTCTTTGGACATGACTCGGCGTCAAAATTGAGAAATTTAAAATCATTATTATATACGTTTCATGGACGGCTTCTCAGTAGATGCATTTGAAATTTAGAATGGCGGAAACGTTAATCCTCACGATCATAAGATGGCCGGTTTCACCTTAGAGCATGAAAGCACTGATTTCATGCCTGTTCTTAAAGGGTGAATCCCGACCCAACCTTGCATGTATATATTCGTCGGCGTATATTGACAACTAAGGATCATAAGAATACGAACAGTCCTATAAGTGAATATCACGGTTTTCTCTTCAGAATTTACTCAGAGTGAAAATCTCTCCCCGCGTTTGCAAGGATCGCCAAAGTTGCGGTCGTTAAAGGCCGTGTAAGGTTAAAGCTTATGTCTATCGTAAAACGTTTACACTCCATGCCGTTCGGCTCTCATATACTCGACGACGGACGCGTCAATTTCCGCTTGTGGGCGCCCGGCGCGAAGCAAGTCGAACTTTGTTTACAAGGTTTGGCTCCGGAAACACGATTATTGATGGCACCGGAAGATGATGGCTGGTTCGGCATTACCAGCGAATTGGCCAGCGCCGGATTTTATTACCAATACCGAATCGATAAAAAAATACAAGTTCCCGATCCTGCCTCCCGATATCAACCGCAGGATGTCCACGGTTCCAGTCAGGTCATCGATCCTACCGAATGGCAATGGCAAGACGATGATTGGATAGGCCTGCCTTGGGAAGATTCGGTCATTTACGAATTGCATGTCGGCACGTTCAGCAAGGAAGGCACGTTTGCAGGCGTTAAAAAACATCTGGATCACTTGGTCGATTTAGGCGTCACTGCGTTGCAATTGATGCCGATCGCAGACTTCCCCGGGCGCTGTAATTGGGGTTACGACGGTGCATTGTTATTTGCCCCCGACAGCCGCTACGGGACACCCGACGACTTAAAAGACTTGATTGCCAGTGCACATACCAAAGGTCTGATGGTTTTCAACGATGTGGTTTACAATCACTTCGGACCGGAAGGCAATTATCTGCATCATTACGCACCACCATTTTTCAGCGAC
Organism: Methylotuvimicrobium sp.; assembly: GCF_050611805.1. NCBI lineage: Bacteria > Pseudomonadati > Pseudomonadota > Gammaproteobacteria > Methylococcales > Methylococcaceae > Methylotuvimicrobium > Methylotuvimicrobium sp. Next base: position 6,156 of record NZ_JBNGHF010000067.1, on the reverse strand, counting down.
CGAACGCATACGCCGTGGGGCGCGGCGATAAATTTCGACGGCGAACACAACCATTGGGTACGCCAGTTTTTTATCCATAATGCCTTATATTGGCTTAACGAGTTTCATTTCGACGGCCTACGCTTGGATGCGGTCCATGCCATTTTCGACGAATCCGACCCGGATTTTTTGAGTTGTCTGGCCGAAGCCGTGCGTCGCGGTCCGGGGTTCAATCGGCAAATTCACTTGATACTCGAAAACGACGCCAATGCAGCGCATTACTTGAGGCAAGATTCGGAGCACCCGGAACGTTTTTTTACCGCACAGTGGAATGACGACTTTCATCATACGCTACATGCACAGCTGACCGGAGAACACCAAGGTTATTATCAAGACTACGGCGAGCAGCCGATTCAACACCTAGGTCGTTGCCTTGCCGAAGGCTTTGCTTTCCAGGGAGAAATTTCAAGATACCGAGACGACAATCCGCGCGGCGAACCCTCGAAATATCTACCGCCGACGACTTTTGTCAATTTTCTTCAGACTCACGACCAAATCGGCAACCGAGCCTATGGCGAACGACTATCTGCTCTATGCCCGCCCGAAGCGTTACGGGCCGCAACCGCGATATTGCTGCTAGCCCCTTCCCCGCCGTTGTTGTTCATGGGACAGGAATGGGCCTGCAGCCGTCCTTTCAATTACTTTGTCGACTTCTCCGACGACTTAAATAAGCAAGTCGCCGAAGGCAGGCTCAACGAATTTGCCAAATTCCCCGATTTCAAACCGAACCCCAAAAAGCCGATTCCGACGCCGAATGCGCCGGAAACCTTCGAATCGGCAATACTGGATTGGAACGAAATCGACGAGACGCCGCATCTGCAATGGCTCGAATATCACCGAAAACTATTACGTACTCGAAGCCGGTATATTCGACCGAGACTCTACGGATTGGCCGGAGGACAAGCCGAATACCGAGCTCTCAATGAACATGCTTTATGCGTGCAATGGCCGATGAATGATGGAAGCATTTTAAAAATGATCGCCAACCTCGGCAGCGAACCGGCTTGGGTCAACTGCTTTAGCGATGGCGAAGTCTTGTTTGCCGCCGAGCCCGACGCGTCCGAACGTGTCGAACAGGGCCGGCTGACGCCTTGGTCGGTAATTTTTCTATTGGCCGAAGCCGATAACGAGTCTTAAGAAATATGCACAAAATAACTTTCCTAAACAGCAAGCTTTTTGGTGATTCATGCCCGTTCCTAAGTTTTCTCGATATGCTAAAAACTAGCGGCCATGGCGCTTTCCGATAAACCAAAGGCGGACTCCGTCATTCCGGATTCAACTTATCGGTTACAATTAAACAAGCATTTTAATTTTGAGCAGGTCGCCTCCTGCATTCCCTATCTTCACCGCTTAGGCATTAGTCATTGTTATCTATCGCCTTTTCTGAAAGCCCGCCCGGGGAGTTCGCATGGCTACGATATCGTCGACCATAACACGCTCAATCCTGAAATAGGCGGGGCCGAAGACTTCGACACCCTCATTAGTCGACTTCAACAACACGGCATGGGCTTGATCGCCGACATCGTGCCCAATCATATGGGCATCATGGGCGCCGACAACGATTGGTGGCTCGATGTCCTGGAAAACGGCCCTTCCTCGTCCCATGCCTCATTTTTCGATATCGATTGGCATCCGGTCAAAAAAGTCCTCGAAAACAAGATCTTGATTCCGGTATTGGGCGACCATTACGGAAATATTCTCGAAAAACAAGAACTGAAACTTAGCTTTGACAGCGAGCGCGGCGAGTTCAGCGTTTATTATTACGAACATCGCTTTCCGATCGATCCGCAAACGTATCCATTGATCTTGAGTTCGCAACACGAACGCTTACATGAGTATTTCGAAGCAGACGACCCTGTCTTACACGAATATCAAACGCTCGATAACAGTTTCGGAAAATTACCCGCCTATACCGAAATAACGCCGGAGTCGATCGATGAAAGAACCCGCGATAAGGAAGTATTTAAAAAACAATTAGCGAGACTTTGTTTAGAGAATGCCCGGCTTACATTATTTATCCGGTCTAGGATAACGGAAATCAATCGACATCCCGAAGACTGCGGCGAACTGCACGCCTTACTGGAACGACAAGCCTATCGCCTGGCTTACTGGCATGTAGCCGGCGATGAAATCAATTATCGCCGTTTTTTCGACATAAATGACCTAGCCGGGCTCAGAGTCGAGGATGCGGAGGTTTTCGACGCCAGCCACCGGCTTGTTCTGAGTCTCGTCGAACAAGGGAAAATCCAGGGCTTGCGAATCGACCATGCCGACGGCTTGCATGATCCGGTCGCTTATTACCGACGCTTGCAATCGGAAAATATGTCTCGTTCCGATAAGGATTGCGCTTCGAAAATTGCTCCTCTTTATATCGTTGCCGAAAAAATCGTCGCGAATTATGAATACCTTAACAGCGACTGGCCCATTCACGGGACCACCGGTTATGAATTTGCCGCGATCGTCAACGGACTGTTTATCGACATGACCGCCGAAAAAGCGTTGACCCGCACTTATACGCGCTTTGTCGGGCATAAACGGGATTTCGACGAGATTCTCTATCAAGCCAAAAAGCATGTGATGGAAACGTCGCTGGCCAGCGAACTCAACATGTTAGCGATCCAACTCAGTAGAGTCGCTGAAGCCAACGCTAAAACCCGCGATTACACCCTCAATGCCTTACACGATGCACTAAAGGAAACCGTATCCTGTTTTCCTGTCTACAGGACTTATATTAATAGCCTAAACGTACGCAAAGAAGACAGCCAATATATCGACTGGGCCGTTCAACAAGGGCGCCAACGCAGTCGAGCATCCGACCTGACGATATTCGGCTTTATCCATGACGTCTTATTATTAAAAACCGGAGATTCGACAGTTTCCAGCAATGACTTATTGAAATTCGTCATGCGCTTTCAGCAATATACCGCGCCGGTCATGGCCAAAGGCACCGAAGACACGGCTCTCTACGAGTACAACCGGCTAGTTTCATTAAACGAGGTCGGTAACGACCCTAGACATTTCGGCAACTCAGTCAATGCATTCCATCATTTCAACCAGGAACGCGCGCGTAAATGGCCCCATAGTTTATTATCTCTATCCAGTCACGACACCAAACGAGGCGCAGACACGCGGGCTCGCATCAATGTATTGAGCGAAATTCCGCAGCAATGGCATGAAGCGGTTTTTCGTTGGCATCGCATCAATCGCATCAGAAAAGATAAAAGCGAAGCGATCATCGCGCGTAACGACGAATATCTGTTTTATCAAACCCTAGTCGGCACTTTTCCGCTGGGTGAATTAAACGAGTCTAAATTATCCGCATATCGAGAACGAATTGAAAATTATATGATCAAAGCCGTACGCGAGGCCAAGCAGTTGACTTCTTGGACGAACCCGAACACGACTTACGAGCAAGCGGTTAGTCTATTTGTCAAACGTTGCCTGAACGAGACACACACAACGCCTTTTTTGCCGGATTTTCTCGAATTCGAACATAAGATTCGTCCAGCGGGCTTATTCAATGCTATATCACAAACACTGCTGCTATTAACCTCGCCCGGCGTGCCGGATATCTATCAAGGCAACGAGAACTGGCGGTTCTCGCTGGTCGATCCGGATAACCGCCGACCGGTCGACTTTAATCACCTCGGCAATATCTTGAACGAACTCGATAGCGAAACGAACAAGGGGCGCCATGATTTACTAAAAACTTTGCCAGAAACAATCGAAGACGGGCGCATCAAATTATTTGTGGTCGCGCAAACGCTACGATTTAGGCGCCAATACTCCGACCTGTTTCAAAATGGCGATTACATCAAGCTCGATTGCAGAGGAACACAGTCCGATCATATCGTCGCCTATGCCAGAAAAACACAAGATCGATGGGCTCTAATCGTCGTACCCCGAATGACGATAAGCTTGCTGGATAAAGAAACCCGACGTGTCCGTCCGAAAATTTGGCAAGATACGGCATTGATATTGCCGCAAGGGTCTCCCTTGAAGTTTTACGAGCTTTTCAGCCGAAATGCTTTGACGGCAAACGATGATAACGGAAATCGGCAACTTAAATTAGGCGAAGTATTCGAACACTTTCCATTCGCTTTATTGACTAATCTTGCACCGGACTAAGCCAATCTTACGATGCGCTTCGCTAATCAAAATCAGGTATATTTCATCAGCTATTGCATAAAGAACAGTGTTACGCCCAAGCCGACCGAACACAACATCGCGCCGCCAACCCTAAAACCGAGCGCGCGGCCGCCGATACTCAATGCCATGATACTCTTGACGATCGAATTAACCGCCACCGCGATCAAAATGGCCAATACCGCGACATCGATCGCCAAACCTTCTTGACTCATGCGCGACATCGACAGCGTAATCGGGTCGACATCGGTGATTCCGGAGATCGCCGCGACAAAATAGACTCCGGTATCGCCGAAATAAATCCGCAGCATCCTAGCGATAAATAAAATAGCGAGCAACAACGCCCCGAATTTAAGCGCCATAACTAATTGAAAAGGATTTTCCAGCTTGAGGTCTGTATCGGATTCATAGATATTTGTCGCAGTTCTCCAAAACAGAAATGCAAAGAGATAACTGAGCAACCCCATCAAGAGAAGCGCCGGAAACAAAGGCCTCAACAAAGACGGATTAATGATCGAAGCCAAAAACAAGGTCCGAGGAAACATCGTCGCGCAAGCGGTGAGAATTCCGGCAGACAGCGCATTTTCGTCACCCGGAAATTGCCTTGAAAACCTCGCCAAATTAAGCGTCACCGCGGTCGACGAAGCCAAACCGCCGAATACGCCGGTCAAAACCGGACCGTGCCGGTTACCGGCAATCTTGATCGAAAAATATCCCAAATAAGATATCGTCGCAATCAAGACCACCATCAACCAAACATGATAGGGATTGAATACTTGCCAAGAGTCTAAGTAACGGTCGGGTAAAATCGGCAGTATGACGATCGAAATTAGCAGCAACTTTAGTGTTGCGAATAATTCTCGGCGCTCGATTTTTTTTAACCAACCATGCAGTAAAGGTTTAAAACCGAGTAAAAACGTAACGACGACAGCCGATGAGGAAGCCAAGACGGTATAACCGAAAACAGCCAGCGCGCCGAATGCAAAGGCCAGCAACGAGGCGATGACACTGGTAACACCAAAGTCCTCGGTTCTCTCAAGGCTACTGTGATAAGCAACCATTAATACTAACGTCAATGCCAAAAAAGAAAAACCGATTAAAAGCGGATCCACCTCCCGCGCAAACAATGCCCAAACGCCGCCGAGCAAAGAGATTAGACCGAAAGTACGCAACCCGGCCACACGCGTTCCTTCTCCCCAATCGCGAGACTCCCAACCTCGCTCGAGACCGATTAGTAAACCGATGCCGAGGGCCGTGCCTAACAGTTTGAAATTTTCCAAATCAGTCATGAAGCACCCCTGACGAAATTATCGACTATGCTCATCCGATTTACGATAATCCTAAAGAGAGCAGTTGGCATGTGTTGTAGACCGTTGGTGCTTAGCCAAGTCGAAGCATGAACGGGCTACAACACTTTCACCGGCTTAGTGATGCCTCACCCCCCATAACATGGCTCTCATGAACGCATCCGAAGGGATCAGGGCGAACGATACTCCCTTTTGATCGAAAAAACCGTCTAAGAATAAAAGGAGTCGCTTGAAGCACTCAACTGCTCTTTTTGCAGTAATCGGAACGGCAGCTATTTCTTGCAGTCCAAACGATTAAAAGAATAAGATTCCGGCCGATGAATCATTTCGGCTTAGAATATCACGAATTTTATCGATGATGTCTTTCAGACGGCATCGTTCTATTTCGGAAGCTGATATTTCATTTTTTTCTGGTTCCCACGGTCCTCCGTGGGAACCCATACCTTGTCAGCCGAGGCAAGATCGGTATGCATTCCCACGCTGGAGCGGTGGGAACGAGGAAAACTAAGGGCTCTATATGTATAACGATGAGAGCTCCTGCTTGGGTAACCTGTTCAGGAAACTCTAGCTTACCGACAATCAAGAAAAATTGAACGAGCGAGTCGGGGATGATTGAGAATGTGCGGAGCTTGTGTCGGTCTCAGGAAGCTCTTGCCCTGAGCAT
>NZ_JBNGHF010000066.1:0-20099 GCF_050611805.1 Methylotuvimicrobium sp. | reverse complement strand
GTCATTTAAAATTATAGCTCAGTATGTAGCTTTATTAGCTACTGGCCCTATATATGCTATCGGCGCGAAGGTAGCAGGCTGACAGAGGCTCAAGGCTCATCGCGTATTCTGATGAACACAGCAAAACGAGGTAAGCCCTTATCGGTGTAGCCTTGATGACGAAAGTTAATAAGGCTGCCCAGAGTCGGCGGGTCTTCTCTTTCCCGCTGGCTGAATCCGGTGCCGATGTAAAATTCCTTCCCGTTTTCGGTTCGGACTTTAAGAGAGCCCATCGTTCCGGCAAATTGTCCTTTGCCGGAACGATAACCGATCACGACCGCTTCCCCATCGTCGTAAGGTTTTAATTTAAGCAACCGATTGCTGCGTCCATGTTGATAAAGACTATCTTGATGATGCAGCATCAGACCTTCGCCGCCTTCGCCCACGATTTGATCCAGTCTTTGCTTTAATTCGTCGGAGGATGCGACCCGAAATTGCTTGATGAAATTCAGATACGGTGTATACCGTTGTTGTGCCATGTGCCGCATTGCGGCGACCCGTTCTGAAAAGGGTTTCGGGTTGTCAGGCAGGTCGAAGACCATCAGCTTGATTTTCTTCCAACCGGAATGAGGGGCCTTGCGACTAACGATGGAAACGGTCTGCTGATATTGACCTCTCGCCAACCATAATTCGCCATCCAGCGTTACATCGGGAAAGTCTTCGATGAACCAAGCGGGTGCATGGAGCAGGTGGCCGTTTTTAGAAATCAGTTGTTTTCCGTTCCAACGCGCCCGGATCCCATCAAGCTTTTCGCTGATCCAATATTCAGAGACATCGATCGACGGATCGAAAACTTTGGCCTGCATGATGTCCGGTTTTTCAATGGCCGCAGCGCATGAAACAAATAAAAATATCGGGATGATCAGCAAGCGGACTAAGTTGAAACGTTTAGATTTGTTCATGCTGTTGTTTCCGCGGGGTCTTTATGGCGAAAAACCCTGTAATTCGTTATTTTTTCCTTCAGAAAATGAAAAAATGCAAAGAGAGCATAACTATTATGAGTTCATGTGGCGATGAGGGTTAGCGCTAGGCTGGCGAAAAAAGCCATTTTAGCTAATTTCTGTGTTCCCGCTTTTTATTCCTTTCACACTTCAAATTTCGGCAGTGCTTAAGGAGGCGCCGGGGGTGATCGGTCCCTCACCTAACGCTAGGTTGGGACTGGCATAGAGCCTACATGGACGTATTCACCCAGCAACTAAATTAACCAAGATAGTTAACCATAACCAATGGACTATGGAATTTAGGTGCTGGGTGAACGGCGGTCCTCGATAGACACATCCCATACCTTTTATTCTTAGACGGTTTTTTAATCAAAAGGGAGTAGGTAACCCTTAGCAAAATAAACCGGCCGCGTGGATTCCGGCGATCGCGCAACGCTCGTCTTGATCGGAGACGTCGCCGGAGATCCCGACCGCGCCGAGAATTTTATGGTCGGCATTACGAATCAATACGCCGCCCGGCACGGGCATGACCTTACCTCCCGCTAAGCCGATCAGCGCGTTCATGAAGTCGGGGCGTTGTTCGGCAACGGTGGCAAGACTTCGCGACGACATGCCCATGTTTACCGCACCCCAGGCTTTGGCAATGGCAACTTGTTCTCGAATCATCGTGGCGCCGTCTTCGCGTTGCATCGCTTTGAGATGGCCGGCTCCGTCCAACACGACGATCGTCAGCGGTTCCAGGTTGAGTTGGCGGGCATTGGTTAATGCGACATGAATGATTTGATTGGCTTTTTCCAGAGTTAGGGCATTCATCGATGATCTCGTTATTATATTTTTTAGAATAAATCGGCCGGGTAAAAACCCGAAATAAGGCTTGTCATTTTAGCAGCGGACCTAAATATTCCCATACTTTTTCGGCGATAATCGGCTGCGCGTTGGCATTCGGATGTATTCTATCGCGTTGCATCAATTCCGGATTCAAGGCCACGCCTTCGAGAATGAAAGGCACGAAAGTCAGGTCGTGTTCCTTGGCCAATTCCGGATAAACCTGATAAAACATTTCGATATAGCGTTTACCGAGATTCGGCGGCATGCGCATGCCCAGCAACAAAACTTGCGCATCGGCTTGTTGCGAGCGCTCGACTATTTCGCTCAAGTTTTCGTGCATTTGTTTAGGTGTCAGTCCTCTTAAACCGTCGTTGCCGCCCAGTTCTAGCAGTACCCACTCCGGTTCATGCCGCGCCAACGCACTGTCGATACGCGCCAATCCGCCGGCACTGGTATCGCCACTGATGCTTTCATTAACGACTCGGTGCGGGAACTTTTCGGCCTCCAGCTTTTTCTGAAGTAAATCGACCCAGCCTTTCCCCGCTTCTATTCCGTAACCGGCGCTGATACTATCGCCTAATACGACAATCGTTTTAGCCGGCGCGGCCGCTGAAACTAACGCCATCATTACTGCAAGCAAAAATTTGGACATGACACAGACTCATACTGAAAGAACGTTAAAAAATATTATCGTCACCGAAAATCTCGGTAAAACCGTGCAAACTTCGGACGGTACTTTGCATATCTTGGCATCGGTCGATTTACAAATCAAACCGGGAGAGAGTCTCGCGGTGGTCGGCGAGTCCGGTTCCGGCAAATCGACTTTATTGAGTTTGTTGGCTGGGCTCGATACACCGACAAGCGGTTCCGTGACGATTGACGATCGCGATTTGACGGCGATGGACGAAGACGGGCGGGCTGCGGTACGTAACGAGCTGATCGGCTTTGTGTTTCAGTCGTTTCAATTGTTGCCGGGTTTAACCGCTGTCGAAAATGTGATGTTGCCATTGGAGTTGGGCGGCAACAAAAATGCGCGCGCCTTGGCCGCCGATTTGCTCGGCAGGGTGGGGTTAAGCCATCGACTCAATCATACGTCAAGGCAGCTTTCAGGCGGCGAACAACAGCGCGTGGCGTTGGCTCGCGCTTTCGTGACGCGGCCGGCTATTTTATTCGCCGACGAGCCGACCGGTAATTTGGACAGTAAAACCGGCGAACAAATCATCGATTTATTGTTCGAATTGAACCGCGAAAACAGCACCACGCTAATATTGGTCACGCATGACAACCATTTGGCCGAACGCTGCCGGCGCAGCATTAAACTCGATGCCGGGAGATTGGTATGACGCGTTTTAATCTGGCGCTACGCTTGTTGTTTCGCGATAGCCGTTCCGGCGAACTCACGATTCTGATTGCCGCATTGATTATTGCCGTGACTAGTTCGACTGCAATTACGCTGTTTGCCGATCGCCTGCATCGGACGATGACCTTACAGGCCGCCGATTTTCTCGCGGCCGATTTGGTAATTACGAGTCCGGAACGTATTCCCGGCGCATGGTTGGAAAAAGCCGGCGAATTGGCTTTGACTCGTTCGGAAACCGCTGAGTTTTCGAGCGTTTTGATTGAAAACGACGAACTGTTGTTGGCCGGGGTGAAGGCGGTCAGTCCCCGTTATCCATTACGCGGTTTTTTAAAGGTCACCGGCGCCGATTTCAGCGATGAGCAAACATTGGCGTCCGGGCCTGAGCCGGGGTCGGTATGGGTTGAAAAACGCGTGCTGTCGGCGCTGCATTTGCAAATCGGCGATGCTTTGACGGTCGGCGAAAAAGCGTTGACGATCAACCGTGTCTTGACTTACGAGCCGGACAAGCGCGGCGATTTTTATAGCCTGTCCCCGCGGGTCATGATGCATGCCGACGATTTACCGGCTACGGGAGTAATACAGCCGGGCAGCCATGTGCATTATTTCTTTCAGTTCGCCGGCGAAGCGCAAGGCATCATGGCATTCAATCGATGGGTCAAGCCGCAGCTGAATCCGTCCCAGCGCATCATGGATATTCATCAAGACCGCCCGGAAGTCGGCAATGCGCTTAATCGGGCCGAGCGTTACTTGGGACTGTCCAGCATCGTCGTGATTTTGATCGCCGGTGTCGCGATTGCCGCCGCAACGCGCAGGTATAGCGAGCGTCATTTCGATGCCACGGCGGTGTTAAGATGCTTAGGCTTGAAACAAAAAGAAATTTTATGGCTTTACGGTAGTCAGTTTTTTATTCTCGGAATGCTGGCCAGTGCCATCGGCTGTCTTTTTGGCTGGTTTGCGCAGGCCGGGCTGTTTCATCTTTTGCATGATTTGTTACCGGATACGATCGCCTCGCCGAGCTGGTTTGCGGTATTTTTCGGTTTTGCGACGGGTATGGCGGTGCTGCTGGGTTTTGCTTTGCCGCCGCTGCTGAGACTCAAACGGGTGTCGCCGCTACGCGTGTTACGCCGCGATCTGGAGCCGTTACCGTCCGCGGCTTGGCTAATTTACGGTTTAGCGATTGCTATTATCGCGGTTTTGATATGGCGTTATACCGAAGATTTTAAAATGACCGGCATCATCATCGGCGTCGGCCTAATTGCGTTACTCGTTCTGGGCAGCGCGGTTTACGGAATCCTTTGGGCCTGTCAAAAGTTGTTGCCCGGTTTGCCGCTAACTTGGCGTTTCGGTGTGCAAGGTTTGATTCGTAACCGGCAGGCATCGGTGAGTCAGATTTTGGCCTTTAGCATCACGCTGGTGGCGATGACCTTGAGCTTTACGGTCAGAAACGATTTATTGACCGACTGGCAACGTCAGTTACCGGAACAGGCGCCGAATCATTTTGTGTTGAATATTTTTCCCGAACAACAGGCCGGTTTTCAGCAGGATTTGGATGATCAAGGCCTTACCGGCAGCCGCTTTTATCCGATCGTGCGTGGACGACTCGTCCGAATCAACGGCATTCCGGTGCAGAAAATCGTCAGTAAGGATTCCCAAGGCGAACAAGCTACGCATCGGGACTTGAGCCTAACCTGGTCGGAGCAGGTGCCCGATGAAAACAAGATTCTATCCGGCCGGTGGTGGGCGGATGAACGACCGGGATTGGTGTCGATCGAACAAAAGTTGGCTTCGAGTCTAGGCGTGGAGCTCGGCGACAAGCTGACTTTTACGATCGGCAGCGAACAATTGCAAGCGGAAGTCATCAGTATTCGCAGCGTTAAGTGGGATACGATGAAGCCTAATTTTTACATGATTTTTTCGCCCGGGACCTTGGACGGATTTGCCAGCACCTCAATGACCAGTTTTTATTTACCGGAAGATCAAAAACATTTCTTGAATGAATTGGTCAAGCGCTATCCGAGCGTGACGGTTTTGGAAGTCGATTTAATTCTCAAGCAGTTTCAAACGATCTTGGCGCAGTTGACGCAGGCGATCAATTATTTGTTATATTTCGCGTTGTTGGCCGGATTTACCGTGCTGTTCGCGGCGGTTCAAGCCGGGTTGGACCAACGCATTCATGAAGGTGCGCTGATGCGAACGCTAGGTGCACATCGGCAATTTTTAAGGAAGACACATGTAATCGAATTTGCACTATTGGGTTTTAGTGCGGGCATTTTGGCGATCGGTCTGTCCGAAATCGTGCTTTTCGCGTTATATACCGAAGTGCTGCATTTAAATTACCAACCCAATTTTCTGCTATGGTTGGTCATGCCTACGCTTAGCGGTTTTTTTATCGGACTCGCTGGTTTCTGGGGAGTTAGGCATGTAGTCGATAAACCCCCGGTATCCGTTTTAAGGGAACTTTAATCGATATATACTCATCGTAGATGAAAATTCGGCCTCGGGGTGCCTGCCAAAGGACGCCGTAAACCCAGCACCTAAATTCCATAGCCTATTGGCCATGATTGATTACATAGATAATTTAGGTGCTGGGTAAATACGTCCAAGTAGTCTCTACGCCAGCTTCATGCTGGCAAAGCCTTTACCGAGCACCTCGAGGCCTCCTCCGGAACTGCCGAAATTTGAAGTGCGAAAGGGATAATTCATCCTTTATTCATATAAAAAGTTTTATTTTTTGCTCCGACTATAAACTCTACTAAAGAGGTACGCTTATGAAAAAATCGACACTTGGAATCACCATGATCTGCGGATTGCTGCTATCCGCTTGTGCAACTCAAACCGGCTGGACACCCACGGTCGATACTTACGATAGCCCCAATGCCTACCGCTTGAATCAAGACCTGTACGAATGCGAACAATTGGCTCGTCAGGCAGCAGGTGGGACTGTTAAAGAAACGGCGATCGGCACCGGCGTCGGTGCCGCTATCGGTGCGGCGGGCGGCGCTGTTGTCGGCGCCTTTACAGGCAGCCCCGGAACAGGGGCTGCAATCGGCGCTGCGGCCGGCGGTTTCGGCGGCGGTGCTAAACAAGGGTTCGAAGCCGAGGAAGCCTTCAAAAGAGCTTTCCGCACTTGTTTACGTAACCGCGGTCATAGAGTCGTTAATTAATCGGCTTATTGCTACCTAAATCCTTAGAGGCGATAAACTTATTGCCTCTAAGGTCACTTGATGAAACAACTCGCCTCATCTTCTTTTCAACTTCAGTTTGTCTATTGTCGAAAAAACTCGAACGATTTCCGTTTTTCCATCATACTTCCCTACAAAACCGGACAATAGTAAGGGTTTCTAAGGTTACTTAATGACTCCCTTTTGATCGAAAAACAGTCGAAGAATAAAAGGTATGGGATGTGTCTATCGAGGACCGCCGTGAACCCATCCATGAGGGCTTGACGGCAGCAATCCCTGCTGCCGACATCCTCACTAGCCACACCCCATACCTTCATAAAGTTAGCTATTTTTTGAGTATAAAGGGAGTAATTTCCTTAAATGGCTCCAATGCCTTGCATCACTGCCATCAAATTAACGGAACCCCGTCATTCCAGCAGCTATCAGACTTTTCCGGCTGAGGTTAAGAAAGTATTGGCGAATACAACATAAAAAATTTATTTTCCATGAAGCCTCGTAGGGTACGCTATGCATACCATGACAACCCCACTAATGCTAACGCAAGCCCTTAGGGTTTGATTCGACAGGAATTCGGTACTTAACCGCATGGAGGTACGCGCAGCGTACCCTACGATTTATGTATAACGATGAGCGCTCCTTTGTGATCCCCCCATAACTTGGTTACCGAGGCGAGATCGGTATGCACTCCCGCTTTGGATCAGTGGTAGCGAGGAAAATTATTAAGTTGGTGGCGATATTTTTTACAACAGCTAGAATTTATGGCATAGACTTTTGCTAAAAATGTATCGAACCTTATAAGGCGCATCACAACGATGAAAAAAAATATTATCCCGAATAATAACGAAAAGAAACTGGGCGATAACGACTTTATTGTTTCGAAAACCGATATTATCGGCAAGATCACCTACGCTAACCGTATTTTCATGGAAATCGCCGGATATGCAGAGTCCGAGTTACTCGGCGTGCAGCACAACATTATTCGGCATCCCGAAATGCCGCGCGGCGTATTTCGGTTTATGTGGGATACCCTAAAGTCCGGAAACGAATTTTTCGGTTTTGCCAAAAACCTGTGTTCCGACGGTGGGTTTTATTGGGTTTTCGCAAATATTACGCCGGACTACGACAAAGACGGCAAATTACAGGGTTATTATTCGGTTAGGCGCAAACCGCCGACATCGGCATTGGATGTTTTAGTGCCGATTTATCGGGAAATGCTGGCGATAGAAAAAAACTGTTCCGCAAAAGAAGCTCCGGATAAATCGTTGGCTTATTTATTCGATGTCGTCGCGCAGACCGGCGTCAAAAATTATGACAGTCTCGTTCTGGGGCTTTATAAACCGAATGGAGTTTAATGATGAGCCGCCACACCAGTGCCGATATTCCCTATCTCAAAGCCAAGGTCAATTATGCCGTAGCCGGTATTGTTTTACTTGCTGCGATCAATTTTTTTTACGCGACTTTTATCAGCGGCTTTTCATGGCTAATTCTACTTTTTAACCTTGGACTGACTGTCATTGCGTTTTATGCACTCGCAGAGACAAAAAAATATTTGGGTATTATTGCCATCATCCAAGATGTATTAATAAGAACCAATGACGGCGAACTTTACCACCGTATCACCGGAACCAAGGGAATGGGCGAGCTCGGCAAAATCGCCTGGGAATTGAACGAAATGCTCGACATCATGGAGTCTTATTTCAAAGAAATCACGACTTGTTTCGATCAAGCGGCCAAAGGCAATCATAGCCGTTATGCTCTAGCGGACGGCTTTCCCGGATTACTTAAATCGTCTGCGAAATCTGTCAATAAAGCATTGCGAGTCATGGGCGATAATGAAACGATGATCACGAAAAATCGCCTATCCGCCGGATTGCACATGCTGAACACCTCGAATTTACTCGATAATCTCAAATCCAATCAGGAAGACCTGCTGAGCATTACCGAACAAATGCATAAGGTTGAAGGCATAGCGATCAAAACAGGGAATAACGCCGAAAATAGCTTGTCGTCGGTCAATACGATTAGCCATTCGTTAACCAATATCAATGACAATATTCATTCGGTTACCGATGTCATCACCGCACTAATCGATGACAGTAAAAAAGTAACCGAATCCTTATCGATGATAACCGGCATCGCCGACCAAACCAATCTGTTGGCGCTCAACGCCTCGATCGAAGCGGCTCGAGCCGGCGAGTACGGGCGAGGTTTCGCGGTCGTCGCGGAAGAAGTCAAAAACTTGTCCGATCACACTAAGAATGCGGCGCTGGAGGTCACTAAAACACTCAATTCCTTCAATAAGCGCGTCAATCAAATGCATACCGAAGCAGAGGCATCCGCCGAACTTTCCCAAGAAATCATGGAAAAAGTCGACGAATTTAGGAATCAGTTTGCCGACCTTTCAGTTTCGGCAAAAGCATCGGTCGGCTATATTAGTTATGCCAAGGATAAAACCTTCGCACTATTAACCAAAGTCGATCATATCGTTTATAAACAGAACGGCTATATTGCGATCGAAAACTTAAAGCGTTGTCCACAAGCCGATGCGATCGATATCGATCATCAGCATTGCAGACTTGGCAAATGGTATTTCGAAGGAATTGGACATGAGCAATTTAGGTCCACGCAAGCCTATGTCAGACTGAATAAGCCTCATGAAGACGTGCATAAATTCACGCGACGCGCCTATGAATATTCACGAAATAACTGGCAAAGCAACAAAGCGATCATCGACAATATAATCAACGACATGCAGCAATCGGAAGATGCCAGCGCCGAAGTGATGGCCTTGATCAGCGAGATGGTTGAAGAAAAGCATGCTAATTTGTCCTAGTCAGGCTTTCCTCGATCCCACCGCTCCAGCGTGGGAATGCATACAGAATTTGTTTCGGCAGCCAACGTATGGGTTCCCACGGAGGACCGTGGGAACCAGAAGATGCATGCATTTGAAAACGCTTACCAGAACTTATAAATCCAAAGTGACGTGTAGGGTACGCTGCGCGTACCTAATGTCGGCACAAGGCAACACATGAGGGCACGTTAAACTACGGATGGTACTGCTGTGGTATGCACAGTATACAGTCTTCAAGGTTCGAGATTGGTGTAGTATAAACCTCAACTATTAACGCTAACATAGTCTCTTATTAAGTAGGGCTATCGGAACCAACGGCACGACAGATACAACACTGCATTTAATTGTTCGACTCAGGCGGCAAATATGAATGATGAAACGAGCCTTACCCATGCCGGATCAGTCGTTTCGATCACCGGAAGCGTGGTCGATATCCGGTTCGATCGCTGTTTGCCGCCCATTCATACGATTCTGTATGCCGGTCATGATCGCCGAGTCATCATCGAGGTATTGACGCAGCTCGACGATTCACGGGTTCGCGGTATCGCAATGACACCAACACAAGGACTGGCCCGAGGCATGTCGGTCGAAAACTCGGGCGCCCCTTTAAAAGCGCCGGTAGGCAAAAACATTCTGTCGCGCATGTTCGATGTATTCGGCCGTCCCATCGATCGTTTGCCGTTGCCGTCCGATATCGAATGGCGCTCGGTTCATCAAACGCCTCCGCCGCTGGCGCGCCTTTCAACTAAGTCGGAACTGTTCGAGACCGGTATCAAGATTATCGATGTATTGGCGCCTTTGGAACGAGGCGGCAAGGCGGGATTATTCGGCGGCGCAGGAGTCGGCAAGACGGTTTTACTAACCGAGATGATTCACAATATGGTCGGGCAACACGAGGGCGTGAGTCTATTTTGCGGTATCGGCGAACGCTGCCGGGAAGGTGAAGAGTTGTACCGGGAAATGAAGGCTGCAGGGGTGCTGCCGAACATGGTCATGGTATTCGGACAAATGAACGAATTGCCGGGAAGCCGGTTTCGGGTCGGCAATGCCGCGTTGACGATGGCAGAATATTTCCGCGATGACGAGCGCCGGGATGTCTTGCTGTTGATAGACAATATTTTCCGTTTCATACAGGCCGGCTCCGAAGTTTCCGGGCTCATGGGACAAATGCCTTCTCGTTTAGGTTATCAATCGACGATGGGCACCGAATTGTCGCAATTGCAGGAACGCATCGCCAATACCGATACCGGCGCGATCACATCGATACAGGCGGTCTATGTTCCGGCCGACGACTTTACCGACCCCGCCGCGGTTCATACCTTTTCTCATTTGTCGGCCTCTATCGTGTTGTCTCGCAAACGGGCGAGCGAGGGGCTCTTTCCTGCGATCGATCCACTGCAATCCAACTCCAAGATGGCGACACCGCGTATCGTGGGCGAACGGCATTATCGAATCGCACAGGAAGTCAGAAGCACGCTGGCTCAATACGAAGACTTAAAAGACATTATCGCAATGCTGGGACTCGAGCAGCTCTCTCGGGAAGATCGAAATATCGTGTATCGGGCCCGCCGTTTGGAGCGTTTTTTGACACAGCCGTTTTTCACGACCGAGCAATTCACCGGCTTGAGCGGCAAGCTCGTTAGCCGCAACGATGCGCTTAACGGTTGCGAGCGCATTCTCAACGATGAGTTCAAGGATTATCCCGAAAGCGGACTTTATATGATCGGTTCGATTGACGAAGCCAAAAAGTGAGGTCACTATGAACTCGTCATCGATGCGTCTTAAAATTTTGTTGCCTTTCCGGGTATTCGCCGAGCACGAGGGCGTCACTCGAATCGTTGCCGAGACCTATCAAGGTTCGTTCGGCATACTGCCGAACCGCCTGGATTGCGCGTCAGCTCTGGCTCCGGGCATTCTAACCTATGAAACGGCATCGGCTGACGAGGTTTATCTGGCCATCGATCAAGGAGTGCTGGTCAAGACCGGAACCGAGGTGCTGGTATCGGTGCGCAACGCCATCGGCGGTATCGAATTGGATCGATTGCGCGAGGCCGTGGAGCGCGAATTTCTGGAATTCGACGAACACGAAAAAAGCGTCCGTTCGGTCATGGCTAAACTGGAAAGCGGTTTTGTCCGGCGCTTTATGGAGTATCATCGTGGCTGAGCCAAACGATAAAAAAAAGCGACCTAACGACTCGCCGTTGAGCCGTCAAGTCGGTGCAAAGGCGGAGCGCAAACTCGACGCCCAACGGCAAGTGAATAAGACGATCTGGTTCGGCTTGGGGTGGTTCGGCTTGATCGGCTGGTCGGTCGCGGTGCCGGCATTGCTGGGAATATTTTTAGGCTTGTGGCTGGATGATCGGTATCCGGGGCCTCATTCCTGGACCTTGATGTTATTGATTGGCGGGCTGATGTTGGGGTGTTGGAACGCCTGGCGCTGGGTATCCAACGAAGATATCCGAATCCATAAAAAGCAGGATAAACATGATGACTGAAAATCTGATGTTGGCACTGGCTTTCGGAGCCGGCACCTTGCTGGGAATGTTTTTTTTCGGAGGACTTTGGTGGACTGTACAAAAAGGTCTTCAGTCAAAACGTCCCGGGTTCTGGTTTTTCAGCAGTATGCTGCTTCGAACCGGAGTCACGCTGACCGGGTTTTATTGGCTGGCCGCCGATCATTGGCAACGGCTTTTGGTTTGTCTATTGGGATTTATCGTTGCCCGTTTTATCGTGATTAGATTGACCCGTTTCAAACCGGCAGAGGAATAAACGCATGCGCTTGAGCTCCGATCAAATCATTTTTTGGCAATACGATTTCATCAAACTCAACGGCACAATCGTGACGACTTGGGTCATCATGTTGATATTGGTTGTCGGCGCGATACTGATCACCCGAAATCTAACGAACGATATCGAACACAAACGCTGGCAGAGTATTTTAGAGGTCATCGTCATCACACTGAATCAACAAATCGAGGAAGTCGGCCTGAAGCGGCCGGAAAAATATCTCGGGTTTCTGGGGACATTATTTTTGTTTATTGTCACCGCCAATCTGTTTGCGATTTTCCCCGGCTATGAGCCGCCGACCGGTTCATTGTCGACTACGGCTGCGTTGGCCATCGCTGTATTTGTCGCCGTGCCTTTTTACGGTATTGCCAAACAAGGCTTAGGTGGATACTTGAAGTCCTACCTGAAGCCGACGCTAATTATGTTGCCGTTCAATATCATCGGTGAATTATCCCGCACCTTGGCATTGGCCGTGCGTCTGTTCGGCAATATGATGAGCGGCACGATGATTGTCGCGATATTGTTAGTTGTGACGCCCTTGTTTTTTCCGATTATCATGAATGCATTAGGTCTACTGACCGGCATCGTACAAGCCTATATTTTTACGATACTGGCTACGGTTTATATCGCCGCGGCCACGCGCGGTCATGATTGATGATATGCGGGGGTAAGCGTGAAGGGCACGCATCGCATACCATTTACGGGGCAAATTAGCCGGGATACTTTTGCAAAAGTCACGCTAGGCTTACCTTAAAAATCGACTATTAAAAATTAGAGGTGTCATTATGGATATTACCGCTTTCATTGCCGTTGCATCGATCGTCACGGCCGGCATCACGATTGGCTTGGGCAGTATCGGCCCGGCGCTCGGCGAAGGACGCGCTCTTGCTGCGGCGCTAACCGCGTTAGCTCAACAACCCGACGCCGCTGCGACGATCACTCGAACGCTGTTTGTCGGTTTGGCCATGGTCGAATCGACTGCGATTTATTGCTTTGTCGTGTCGATGATTCTGATCTTCGCTAATCCTTTTTGGAATTATGCCTTAGCCCAAGTAGCAGGATAAAAGCCATGCTAATCGACTGGTTCACGGTCTTCGCTCAGCTGGTCAATTTTCTGATTTTAATGGCCTTGTTGAAACGGTTTCTTTACAAGCCCATCATGCAGGCGCTGAAAGACCGCGAAGCCAAAATAGCGCAGCAATTGGAGGAAGCCCGTGAAATCAAGGCCGCTGCCGAACGGGAACGCATCGAGTATGTCGAAAAAATCGAACGTTTCGAGCGGCAAAGAGACGGTCTTTTGAAACAAGTGCATGTTGATGCGGCACATGAGCGCGAAAAGCTGATCAAGGCGGCGAGAACAGAGTCCGATGAACTTCGTTTCGCCTGGCAACAAGCACTACAAAATGAGCAAAAGCGCTTAAATCGGGAACTCATGCGAAATACCCGGGAGGAAGTTTTTGCCATCAGCCGCAAAACGCTAGCCGATTTGGCTTCGGTGAGCCTGGAGCAGCGTATTTGCGAAGTCTTTCTCCAACGTCTGCATGCGCTCGCCGACTCCGATAAAAATCGGCTTAGCGATGCAATTCAAGTTTCATCGGATCCAATCCGGGTCCGTAGCGCTTTCGCTCTGATGCCGGAACAGAAAAACGCGATAAAACAAGCCGTCAGCGACGTATTTAAAGTTAATGCCACGATTGAATTCGATGTCGATGCCGATCAAATCAGCGGCATCGAACTGAGTGCGAATGGACGGAAACTTTCCTGGAACATCGCAGGATACCTGCAAGACTTTGAGAACAGTATAGGCCGGGCATTAACGGCTAAAACCGTATCTCAGAGCCATTCCGGAACCGATGCTCATGTCGTCTGATCAGTTAGCAAGCGTTCTGGAGAGCGCCTTCGAGAACATCAAACAGGTTCGTGAAAACTTTAGCCCGCAAATGACCTTGCAAGAGGTGGGCACGGTCACAACCGTGTCTACCGGCATCGCCAAAGTGTCCGGTTTGCCGGGCGTGGGTTTTGAAGAGTTGGTCAGATTTCCGAACGATTTATACGGCATTGCCTTCAATGTCGAAGAGGATGAGACCGGCGTCGTGCTGCTCGGCGATTACTGGCATTTGCAGGCCGGCGATGAAGTCGAACGTACCGGCCGGGTGATGGACGTGCCGGTGGGCACGGGACTCATCGGACGCGTGATCGACCCGCTAGGTCATGCCATGGACGGAAAAGGACCGCTCGATTTTAGCGAGCGCCGTCCCATAGAGCGCGAAGCGCCAGCGATCATGGACCGGTCTCCGGTGACCGTACCGCTGCAAACCGGCATTAAAGTCATCGACGCATTGATTCCGATCGGTCGAGGTCAACGCGAATTGATCCTGGGCGATCGGCAAATCGGCAAAACCTCCATTGCGATCAACACGATACTTAATCAGCGCGATCAAAATGTCCTATGTATTTATTGCGCGATCGGCCAACGGGCCTCGGCCGTGTCTCAAGTGATCGCCACCTTACAGGAAAAAGGCGCGATGGATTATACGGTGGTCGTGGTCACGGGCGGCCACCGCCCATCCGGTCTAGCCTATATCGCGCCTTATGCGGCGACCAGCATAGCCGAATATTTCATGGAACAAGGCCGTGACGTACTGATCGTTTATGACGACTTAACCAATCATGCCCGCGCTTACCGCGAGCTTTCATTATTGTTGCGCCGGCCGCCGGGACGCGAAGCTTTTCCCGGCGATATTTTTTATATTCATTCCCGATTATTGGAGCGCGCGACACATTTGCATGACGATCTCGGCGGCGGCTCATTGACCGCGCTGCCGATCATCGAAACCGAAGCGCAGAATCTGGCCGCCTATATTCCGACCAATCTGATCTCGATTACCGACGGCCAGATTTATTTGTCGCCGGCCTTGTTCGAATTAGGCGTGTTGCCGGCCATCGATGTGGGCAAGTCGGTATCGCGGGTGGGCGGCAAGGCACAGCGCCCCGCCTACCGTTCCGTTGCGGGCGACCTGAAGCTGGCTTACGCGCAATTCGAGGAATTGGAAACCTTTGCCCGTTTCGGCACCCGTCTCGATGAACATACCCGCAAGACGATCGAACACGGACGTCGTATCCGCACCTGCCTTAAACAGCCTGAATTCGAAACGTTTTCGGTAGCCGAACAAATAGCGGTTTTACTGGCATTGACAGAAGGCTTGTTCGATACCATACCGCTGGACCGAATGCCCGAGGCGGAGCTCGCGGTCCGAGATGCATCACGGGAGCTGCCCGAAGCGCTTCGACAAAAACTGTTGTCGGACGAATCATTAAGCGATTCGAACCGCGCCGCTATCGTCGAACTCGCCGGCAAGGTACTGGCGCCGATGCAAAAATGACCGATACATCGAACGAGTTGCGCCGTAAAATCGAAGGCGCGGGCGATTTAAAAGGTGTCGTGCGGACCATGAAAGCGCTGGCCGCTTCCAGCATCGCTCAATACGAAGAAGCCGTTCGTTCCTTGGAGGATTACGCCCGCACCGTCGAACTGGCTTTGACGGCGAGCCTAAAGCCGATGGGCGTAGGCGCCTATGGCGGAACCGCGCGTCGCAAAGCTGCAGATCGTATCGGCGCGATCGTTTTAGGCACCGATCAAGGTTTGGTCGGACAATTCAATGACGTTTTAGTCGAATTCGCGATCGAGCGATTACAAGAATTGGCGGGCGAGCAAATCATCTGGACCGTTGGCGAACGCATTCACGGGCATCTGCTCGACTCGGGATTAGCGGTAAGCGGAGTGTTTGCGACGCCCAATTCGGTGGCTGCCATTACACCGCTGATCGGCCAACTGTTGATCGAAACCGAAACCCGGCAACTGAGCCATGAAAGTTCGCTTTATCTTTTCCATAACCGGCCTAAATCGGAGGTCGGAGCCGTCTATGAGCCGGTCTGTCTGCGCCTGTTGCCGCTAGATTCCGCATGGCGGCTCGAGTTTGTCAAGGCGCCTTGGCCAACTGATAATCTACCGGAGACTGTCGGCGATTACGATGGGACGCTGAGAGCCCTGATCCGGGAGTATCTCTTTGTTTCGATGTACAGAGCTTGCGCCGAGTCGCTCGCCGGCGAAAACGCCAGTCGTTTGGCGGCGATGCAGCGGGCCGAAAAGAATATCGACGAACTGTTGGATGAACTCGGCCGAACCTTCAATCAGACACGCCAGCGAAGTATCGACGAGGAATTGTTCGATGTCATTTCCGGTTATGAATCGATGTCTAAAAAAGCCGATTCGGGCAAACGGTAAGATACGAACAACATACCCTGTCAAAAACTTGCCTATTAATCAATACTACAAAATGATACGCGTTCTCTCCGGAGGAGCATTTTCGACATGAGTCTTTCCGATGTTTCCCGCGCCTTGGCTCAACCCGTGCGTTACCGGGTCTTGGCCCGTTATCTGTCACGCATCGGACTGGTCATCATCCTATTGAGGCTGATCCCGATCTTGGTCTCCGGGATAAACGGCGAATGGCTATTCACGATACATCAGTTGCTGGCCTTGGCCGTACTTTCCGCGATCTGTCTGCCTTTGGCCCGGTTACGTCCGCCCGAAGACATCAAGCGCAATGAAGTGATGGTCATTTCGGCGCTGTCTTTCGTCCTGGCCGCGGCACTGGAGGCGATACCTTTCGTCGGCACCGGTTTGAGCGGCATCGACGCCTTCTTCGAAGCGGTATCGGGCGTCACGACGACCGGCTTGAGCACGATGACAGGATTACAGGAACATTCGACCGGTGTTCTGTTCGCGCGCTCCTGGATGCAATGGTATGGCGGACTGGGTGTCGTGGCCTTTTCGGTTGCGTTGTTATTTTTGGATAGAGGCATTGCCTCCCGCCGTTTGGCGATGGGCGAAATCAACGATAGCCGCGATTTTTTAGGCAATGCACACAGTCATTCGATCAATTTACTGATCATTTATTGTGCGCTGACGCTGTTTGCTATCGGTGTGTTATTGATAGCCGGCGCCTCGCCATTGAACGCCGTCACGCATGCTTTGAGCGGCGTATCGACCGGCGGTTTCTCGATTTACGACTCCAGCCTCGCCGCGATAGACGCCTGGCCGGTCCAGTTTTTAATGATGTTGTGCGGTGTGGCGGGAGCTGTTTCGTTGCCTTTTTATTATCGTTTCTCTCGAACCGGTATCAAAGAATTGTCATGCAATCCGGAAGTTCTGGCATTGCCGGTAATATCGATTACGATAATAGGCTTGTTGTTTTTGTGTTTGGATTCGAGCAGCGCCGATGTTTTATCCAGACTGAAAATAGCCGTGATCATGGGGCTCTCGGCGCAAACGACGACCGGATTCGCGAATGCCGATGTTGCATCATTGGATGATACCGCTAAACTGAGCCTTATTTTTTCAATGCTGGTCGGCGGCTCGATCGGTTCGACCGCGGGCGGTATCAAGATTCTCAGATTCTTGATCGTACTGCGCTTGCTTCAGTTTTTTATAGAGCGCACGGCGCTGCCGGCTCATGCCGTATTGGATCGGCAATTGGGCGGCGATAAGCTGGAATCGGATGAGGTCGAAAGAGTCTTGCTGCTGATTTTGATATTCATCGGCACGGTGTTATGTTCGTGGTTGCCGTTTCTAATGGCGGGTTACGATCCGATGAATGCTTTGTTTGAAGTGGTCTCGGCGTGTTCGACGACAGGCTTGTCGACCGGCATTACCGGAAGCGGACTGGAACCATGGCTAAAAGCGGTTTTAATAGCCGACATGTTGCTGGGACGGGTTGAATTCATCGCTTTTTTAGTGTTCCTTTATCCTCGAACCTGGATCAAAATTAGGAGTTGAACTTGAAAGTCGTATTCATAGGCGCGTCGTCGTTGGCGACCGCAACGGCCGAACGTTTATTGAAGGAAGGTCACGAAGTCATCATTATCGATAATGACAAGACCGTGATCGATGAATTGATGGAACGCCTCGATTGCGTTTTTATACATGGTAACGGCAGCAAACCGGCGATTCTGAAGGAAACCGATCCGACATCGATCGATGTACTGTTTTGCTTGACCAAGAGCGATGAAGCCAACATCATCGCAAGCCTGGTGGCGCGTTCGCTCGGTGTTAAACGCGTCATTACCCGAATTGAAGATCATGAATTCGAACATATCTGCGTCGAGCTGGGTCTGAACGACACGATCGTTCCGACGCTGACCAATGCCCGCTATTTGGCGAATATCGCCGCGGGCAGAAATATTCTGGAACTATCCGCAGCGATCCGCGGCAATGTCAGGCTGTTCAGTTTTATTGCCGACGAAGCCGAGGAAGGCACTGTCGACGACCTCGACTTACCGAAGCACACACGAGCGATCTTTTTTTACCGGGATAATAGTTACCATACCGCCGACCGCGATACCGAACTCAAAAAAGGCGATGAAGTCGTGCTGGTTACGACATCCGGAGAATACGAGCAATTGCATGACAAATGGTCCAACGGCAAGGCGAGGTAGGCTGGGTACCTGTTCGCTTTTCGCTTATCCTAAATTCGGTAATTTTACCATGAAGCACATGAAGTTCAGGAAGTATTTCAAGAGGATATTCGTATACTTTGAGTCACCTTTCAGTAGAGCAAAATTGTTCCTGATTACGATAAGCTCCAGCCTAATTGAAGTACGAAGTAGGTTTTGTGTCGCTATCGCGACGCTTATGTGGAGTCGGTTAGCGGACCGACAACCGCGATACTTTTCTTTGCTTGTCCAAAGAAAAGTATCCAAAAGAAAAGACACCCGGAGGCCGCTGCATCCTGCGCGCTGACGATTTTGCCGAGGGTTTTCGGAAGGGCTATCCCTAGCCCTCCGAAAACGAGCGGCATCCCTGCCGCTCCCCTAACGGGCTATTCTCGGCAAAATCGCCAGTGCTCGGCGCGGCCTAACGGGGCCCAGGGAGGGATACCATAAGTTAAACCGAATTGACTAAGCGTTCTAAGAAACAGGATAACATATTGATATGTTGATTATTTTAATGCGTTTGCCCTGCCGAACTACAAAACTCATAGCTCCAGGAAGTTATTTTTCACGAAACCCTAACTGACTTTTACCATTCTGCGATCAACCATCGCCTTATTTCCGAGGAGGATACAAAATGAAATTAGCGAAACCGCTTTCACTATTAATGATATTGGCCGCATTGAGCTCGGCCGCAGGCGCGAAGGAACCAGCAACCGAATCCGGCGAACAGCGCAAGGCGCATCATGTCGTGATCATCTGGTTGAAACAACACGGCGATGAAAACGCCCGCCGTCAATATATCGAAGGCACCAAGCGCCTGGCCAACTTGCCCGGAGTGCTTGCCTACAACATCGGCACGCCGACCGCCGTCAAACGTAAACATGCCAGTCACTCGCTCGACGATTCCTACGATATCGCAATCTCCAGCACCTTCGAAAACAAGCAGTCGCTGGAAAATTATTTGAATCACCCTGTTCATGATCAAGTTTTAAAAGAAGTCTTGAAACCCTTGGTTGAAAAATACAAGGCTTACGATTTCATAGAATGACCTTGAGCCACGATTAGTTGGCGTGATTCGAATTGAGGAACAAGTATAAATATACCTAAGGAACGAGCATGAAATAACTTCGATAAATGCTGAAAGGGGTTCGGTGACTCGATTGACAGGCGTCGGCGGCAGGGATAGCCGCCGTCGAGCCTACATGGATGTATTCACGGCGTCCTGTCAAGCGAGTCGCCGAACCACCACAATGTGCCTAAAACTTGTAGAAGTAAATTTGTGCATATTCCTAACCGAGCGCTAGATTGCCGCATCGCCCGGAAAATCTATTGTTGATGCTGTTGCCCAAGCTCCAGCTTGGGCAAACTGTTCAGGAAGCTCTAGCTTCCCGACGATCAAGAAAGATCGAACGAGCGAGCCGGAGTTGATTTGAGGTTGTGTTCGGTCTCGGGAAGCTGGAGCTTCCGGGGTGTATTTCCCAAGCTGGGCTCTCATCGTTATACATAAGTCAAAAATTACCCTTTTGCAACCTTGACCAATGAGACCTCGATACCATTTATTGCGGTAAATGTCAACGTAGTTGTCGCATGAGTTGAAAATTAATGAACGCTAATGT
>NZ_JBNGHF010000065.1:0-21021 GCF_050611805.1 Methylotuvimicrobium sp. | reverse complement strand
TAAGTCATTTAAAATTATAGCTCAGTATGTAGCTTTATTAGCTACTGGCCCTATACATAAGTTCAAAATTACCCTTTTGCAATCTTAACCAATGAGACCTCGATACCATTTATTGTCACTTAACATTAGCGGATCACCTAACGCTAGACGAACCGCGTAGGGTACGCTGTGCGTACCATGGTAACCCCGCGATATTCATGTGCCAACCGAACCGCCAGGGCACGGCTTTGGTACGCGCAGCGTACCCTACAATTTATGTATAACGCTGAGCGCAAAACGTGGGAACGATGAATGGTGAAATGCTTTTTCTAGGATAGCGAAGAGCGCCGCCTATGAAGTCGACTCGCGAACCATCTACCCCTATTTCAAATATGTTATTCAGACAGTCGTTTAGAGTCTTTTGCCAACGCATCAAAAAACTCTGTCGACTAAAGACATCACGATCTCGACCGCGATCAAATAAATAATGATCCACTCGAGAAACGACGAATGCTGATGTTTTTGCTCGTCGGCCAGCATTTCCAACAATTCGTGTATCGTCTCGAGTTTTTTCGACAATACTTCGGTGCGCGGCTGAATTTCGAGATAATTTGCCGCCATCGAATAAATGCTCTGGTACTCCGGATGCTCCCAGAAAAACTCGGGCGTATCGAGCAGATCGTAATTCAAAATAATATCGCTCTTGGTCAGAAATAATTGCCCCCGGATCATCGCGGTGGCTTTTCTGCCGAGTTGTATCTTCCCTTCCCTGGCCAAGGATTCGGGCAAATGACTGGTTTCGCGGATCGTATTGATCGCATGGCTTTCGAATGCGGCCAGTTTGATCGACTGAGCCATTGCATGAGACACTGCCAGGAGCACCATCTGATCGGCGTCGATCAGTTCGATATGATCGCTTTGTATCCGGTATTTTTCGGAGTTCGTTTCGTAGCTGAAATTGTCTTCCTGCGGCTCGGCATCGGGCTTGATCGCGAAGTCTAGTAACAAATCATGAAGATTGCGCCGCTCGTCCAAACTCACGTTCCAATGCACGGCGACGCCGTAAGCGAATACAATCGAGCAGCCGCTTTTATAGTCGACAACCAAGGCATTTCTAAACGCCTTGACGCGCCCCGACATCAACATTTTCTCGCGCAATGCCGGAAAATCGAAGGATTGCGCAAGGCAAACGGTTAAACAGTGCCTGATAGGGCGATCGTTGGTCATAACTTTCCTCTAGTCCTCTAGTCATTCGCGCCGCGCGATGATCACAACGGCTCTGAGCTGGCTGCGCCCGAAGCGGGACATCGCCAAAAATTCGGCTTTCGGCACCGGCACATAAAAATTATCCGCTTCGCTGGCATGCTGCTCGGTATCGACATCGGGATCATGCAAATAAATAAAGTGCGGATCATGCGCGGTCACGACTACCCAATGCGGCGCTTTGTTGCGATTGATCCGGTAAGTGCTGATCAAAATCAATGGAATATGACCCGCATCCAGATGCCCGGTCAATGCTTCGAGCGTGATTTTATCGAAATGCATCCGCACGTCGGTTTGCTTGAGCTGGCGCAGAAAATCCTCCTGCACTAGACTGATAACTTCGCGTTTTTCGGGACTGCGCACGCTGTCGATAAACAACACGTCTTGTTGACTCAAATATACATCGACCGCAAAACCTCGCCGCCAAGCCGCCAGCGCCAAACCGTGAGGTCCGCATCCGCCATGCCCGGAGGTCATAAAAATCGTCGTCGATTCGCGCCAAATTTGCAGTTCATGCGCCTGCGACAATTCGATGTCTGGCTTGAGTCCGGCCATCGCCATCAAAAGCCCCGAAGGGCCGCAGCTGAAATCGGTCGTTTGCCGATAAAACGGCACGGTCAGGCGGGTTTCCGGATGCGGATAGATGATTCGTTTCTCGAAGCACAGCGCCTCGCTGTGATCTTCATAATAATCTTCTTTGGTATCGAATTGCCGATAACCTTGTTTTCGGTACAGCGTGATCGCTTGTTGATTATCGGGACGAACTTCAAGCCTCAAATACACGCAGTCGCGCTCTCGGGCGCGTGCTTCCGAGTGATTGAGCAGGCCCACACCAATACCGAGTCCGCGGTATTCGGGTAACACCGCGAACGAATAGAGCCGCGCCAACGATGCGCCTCTGCGGTACAGCAACAGCGCATATCCCGCCGCTTTATCTTCGATTTCGGCCAGGATGATATCGGCATTGGCTCTTTCCAGCATCCAGTGAAAATTGCGCGAGGTTAATTTATCCTGCGTAAAACAAGCATTTTCGATCGCTAACAATTGCCGAACGTCATTTTTGACTGCACTACGAAACACGATTTTCGGTGTTTCTTCGGCGCTTGCAGAATCAGTCATTACCCGCCAATCCATCAAGCGCCTGCGTTAACACTTGCTCACTACGAAACAGTACCATTTCCTGCCAATCTTTCTTATCCGGATAAAAATAATCCCGAATTTGTTGCCGTATCGGATGACTGAGCTGCCTTGTTTCTGGATCTCTGTGCCAAAAATAATTTTCTTTACGCAACACCTGAAACAGCGTATCGAGCGAATAGGTGCCGAATTCCAACGTGATATAACAGCCGCGATCGCCCAGAGCCTTATGCCAGGCATAATCGAGCAAGCCCAGCTTAGGTACCGAAGTCGATGTCCCTAGCGCCGGCTCGGTGACGCTGTCGCCGAACCAACGTTTCGCCAATGTCGCAGCTTTGGAGCCAGGCGGATGATCCGAAATAACTTCACCATAACCATAGGGTCCGAGCCCGGAATGGATATCGACCACCGCGACTCGTTGCCGATTCGCCAAATCGAATTCGCGCATCACGGTTTCAACCACTTGTCTCGACCAAGTGGAAGTAGCGCCGCCATAAAACAAGCCTTGCGGATACTCGTATTGACCGCTGCTGACCGCTTCCTCGGTCTTGCGTTGACCGTAAAGTTTCCGGTAATCGTTGATTGTTTGCATTGCGCTTTTTTCGTTCGCGTCGGACCAATGCTCCGGCAGCAATACATCGGCCAATTCTCGATAACCCAGATTGACAGGGCTATCGGAAAAATCGATGAAGTTCCGATTCAAATCGACATTATCTTCGTTGACGCGGCGCAAATGAGCAAAGCCGAATGGATTCAAGGCATGAACGAACAACACTGCGGTATCGCCAGTGGGCATCGGTGCGTGTCTGAGCCAATTGATTTGCGCTGCGGAACCGCAAAAACCTTCGACGCCATGGGTCGCGCTGATAATGACCAACACCTTACTAACCTGTTTTTCACCGAGCCAAAACACCTCGGTCGACAACGGTTGATTGTCGCCGGCTAACAATGAATGCTGAAAACGCCTCAGATGACCTGGCTGACTGGAACAGGCGGACAAAAACTTATCGCGTGCGTCGAAATAGTCTGTGGAAAAGCTTTCTAGGTCGTAATGGCTCGGCATAATGTATTCATCCGGTTTGCTGAAAATAATAGGGAACTCGAAGGTACGCTGCGGTTAAGGTAGATGAGCTCCCAGTCGGAACGAAGGAATCATTAGGGAAGTTATTTTATGCTTTTTCCTAAACCGCCTTGAAATTTCCTGTCTCAAGCATAAGCACTATGTTTACGCTCCAATCGGCGTACAAACTCCTCCATGATGACGCGATACAAATCCTCGCCCAAATAATCGTCCTCGACACCGCTATCGATACTCGGATTATCGTTGATCTCGATAATCACGTTGCGACCTTCTATTTGTTTCATATCGACACCGTAAAACCCGTCACCGATCAGCTTAACCGCTTTCGATGCGGTTTTGACGACATCCTTCGGCACATCGTGGACAGCGAGCGCTTCAAAGCCGCCGCTTTTACCTTTGGCTTTATCGCTGCTATGGTTGTAGATCTGCCAATGCCCGCGCGCCATAAAATATTTACAGGCATAAATCGGTCGGTTGTTCAAAAAACCGATTCGCCAGTCGTAGTCGGTCAACACATATTCCTGCACCAACAATATGGCGGATTCTTTGAATAATTCGCGGCATTGGTTTTCCAACTCGTCGCGGCCATGCGCCTTGACCACGCCGCGCGAAAACGAACCGTGAGGAATCTTGAGTACAAGCGGATAACCGAAGCTCTGTTCCAATTCGTCGAAATCCAACGGCTTGTCGCGTATGATCAACTGCGTTTTCGGCGTCGGAACACCATGCGCACTCAATAAGTCAGCCAAAAATACCTTATTCGCACATTTCAGAATCGAATCGGGATCGTCCAACACCACCAAACCTTCACTCTCCGCCCGTTTGGCAAAACGGTAGGTATGATGATCGATCGCTGTAGTTTCGCGGATAAACAAGGCATCGTACTCCAAAAGCCGCGCGAAATCGTTTTTATCGATCAGATCGACATCCAAACCCAACTCATTTCCGGCTTTGATGAAGTATTTCAGGGCTTTCGTATCGCTCGGCGGAAACTCCTCTTGCGGATTGTAGAGAATCGCCATTTCGAAGCGAAACCGTTTACGCGAACGAGGTTTGCGCCAAATCTTACGACTGTAAGCATCAATCGCTTCCGCAAATTGATTTTGTTCGTTTTCATTCAATTCGGATAGATTGCCCGGCGTAATCCCAACGATTTCCCAACGTTCGCCCCGCTTGAATTCGACATTCAGAATCGGGCTGGGATAGAGCTCAAACAAACGCCTAGCCAATTTTTCAAGCGGCGGATAAGACACCCTACCGAAGAAAATTTTTATCCCGAAATATTCCGTATCGGGTTGCCCGTAACCTGCCGGATGTTTACTCAAGTATTTATCGAGATTGTTATCGTAAAGACGGTAATAATGATGATTGGCCAAATCGTTGATGCTGCGAATCGACGGAATTACCCGTTGGCCCCGTGCTTCGGCCAACAGCGAACAATAATAACCGGTGCCGAGATAATCATAATCTCGGCATAGATTGATTACCTGTGTCTTACCGGCTTTTTTACTTTCCGGCAATGTCAGATAAGCCTCGACGGTAAGAAGGTCGCTACTCGGATAATAAGGCGCCCAGTCTTCCAGGCGATCGACAACGATATATAAAGAATGCACGGGCTCCGCCTGGGTAATGAAGTAGAGGTCTGGAAATACTAATTCCGTCCAATTACGAAAACAGCTTTTCTCTGAACCGCGGGTCCATACAAAACAAAGGAAGTCCAGAAAGACGGCAATCTAAAGCATTAAGAATATTTACGCAAGATTCAACTTATGCCCTTATCCAGCTTTTACAAAATAAAGCTGGGGTAAAAACTTAGCCTGATTAGCAAGTTTCTTCAGCTAAAGCCCAAAAACCAGCATATCCCTAGCAGGACGGGGTTTGCAACCCCGTCCTAAACGTTTTGACTTTGGCCGAAGTCAGCCGAAATGTTTAGGGCAAACCGAAACGTTGGGGACGGGTTAAATAAAGCTATGTTCGCGTTAATAGTTGAAGTGAATACTACACCAATCTCGAAGTAATTATTCACACCCCCTATCGTTCCAACGCTCCAGCGTGGGAACGATAATTGCCGGGGGACTGAATAGATACACTATTACCGCATACATAGCCTTAAATAACCCGTCCCGCAGAAGTGGCTACGACTGGCCACTGCTCGGACAATTGGCTTCAGCAAGCTGAAGCATCTTGCTAATCAGGAAACTTAAAGCGAGCCGCAGGATACGCATCGCATAACATTTCTAGGCTTGGTAACTCAGGAATACTTGCGAAACTCTACCCGATTCCTATCCTGAAGATATGAATCACTTAAACAATCGGTTTGATAGGTGGAAACGTGGCGTCGCTGCCTCAGAAACTGTTTCTTTGAACTATTTTGAAAGGGTGCCTGATGAGTACAGACCGGGTCGCGCGAAAGCTCTCCCCGGTCTTCAGGGCAATTACCAGCCTTTTTTAGCCTGTTCCAGCACATAGGCCGAAACGCTTTCGATTTCTTCTTTACTCAAAGTCGATGCGAATCCCGGCATTGGGGACTTGCCTTCAGAAACCAGTTTTTTGATTGCATCCAAAGAATTCACGCCGTTTTTTTCCAAACTCTCTGATGAAAGAGTTTTATCCGGATTCATGACGTTTTTACCGCCGGCATGACAAGCGGCGCAATTTTTATTAAAAACATCATTGGCCTGAGCAACGCCTACAGCAGTTAACGACAGCGCAGAAAATAAAGCGATTTTTAAAGATTTACTCATGTGACTCTCCTAAATATACAAATTATTCTTGTCAGGAATCAGTAGCGGAAATCTTGAGTTATTATTAACACCCCTACTGAGTTTTTTAATCCGGACAATTAAGAAGGACAAAGCAGCCCCGCCTAGTAACCATCAACGATGGAGCTTAGTTTTTACGCCATTTTCAAGGAAATAGCAATGCCATGAATGATCCGGTTTTTCCGACTTGAATCGCAAAACCTGTCTTTTGGCTTAACCCAGCCTTACCATTTGGCGAGCATAAGGAATTGAAAATTAATGATAATATGCAATGTCACAACCCATAGTCACTACAAATGATAAAGGCTGATTTTATTCTATAATTCAATATCTTAGACCATGGACACTACATTTTTTAAGGTTGGTTAAACAGGCCCGATTGAACACTCCAAATTACCGTTCGCCTGAGCTTTATTGAAAAACGAACGGGTAATTTGGAGCTTGGCCCGGAGAGTAACCAATGAATTTCCGGAATAAAAAAGACTCTGTATGCACTAATAATGATGTGAAGAAGCTACGCATTGCCATCCCAGGCAAGGGATTCCGCCAATCCCTGTTCACGCTCTTTCCCAAGCTCCAGCTTGGGAAAGACACCCCGGAAGCTCCCCCTTCGACATGCTCAGGGCAAGAGCTTTCCGTGACCGACACGACCTCCGCACATTCTCAATCAACCCCGACTTGCTCTTTCACTCTTCCTAGATTGTCGGGAAGCTAGAGCTTCCCGAGCTAGTTACCCAAGCTGGAGCTCTCATCTTTATACATAAGTCAAAAATTACTCTTTTACAATCTTAGCCAATGAGACCTCGATACCATTTATTGTCACTTAACAATCTCGACTTCGAAATCGCGATCAGGGGATCGCTCCCACAGAGCGTTCATCGCCGCCTTCGTCGTCCCTCACCTAACGCTAGGTGAAGGAAAGCCACTGATGCTCGACACCCGCGGCTTATGTCGAAGCCATAGAATCGTCCTGGCAAATGAATTTACCCTTAAATGAAACCTTGGCAATTCAGTAGGCCATAAAAAAGGGCCCGTTAGGGCCCTTTTCAATTCGTCAGTTTTTTTACGAATTACTCTTCGAGATCAACAGCTTTCATGCTCAATCTGACACGACCCTGTCTATCGATCTCCAGCACTTTGACTTTGACGACATCGCCTTCGGATAGCTTATCGCTAACCTTGTCGACATGCTCGTCCGAAATCTGAGAAATATGCACTAAACCGTCTTTTCCCGGCAGAATCGTCACGAATGCGCCGAAGTCCATCAATCGGGCAACCTTGCCCTCATAGGTTTTTCCGACTTCGACTTCCGCGGTAATTTCCTCAATCAAACGACGTGCTTCTTCTCCGGCTTGTTTATCGACGGAAGCGACTTTGACGACGCCGTCATCGGTCAAATCGATGCTTGCACCGGTTTGTTCGGTGATACTGCGGATCGTTGCACCGCCTTTACCGATGACTTCGCGGATTTTGCTAGGATCGATTTTGAACGAAATAATACGCGGCGCATAATCGGACATTTGCCCGCGAGTCTCGGACAACGCTTTGTTCATTTCGCCCAAAATATGCAAGCGGCCTTGCTTGGCTTGTTCGAGTGCGGCTTTCATGATCTCGGCGGTAATGCCGTCGATCTTGATATCCATCTGTAGCGCGGTTACGCCTTCCTCTGAACCGGCGACTTTAAAGTCCATGTCGCCCAAATGATCTTCATCGCCCATGATATCGGATAAGACTGCGAATTGATCGCCTTCCTTAATCAAACCCATCGCGATACCCGCAACCGGCGCCTTAATCGGCACGCCCGCGTCCATCAGCGCCAAGCTACTGCCGCACACCGACGCCATCGAACTTGAACCGTTCGACTCGGTAATTTCGGAAACGACGCGCACGACATAAGGAAATTCATCCATGTTCGGCAATACGGCTTGAACGCCGCGTTTTGCCAAGCGACCGTGGCCAATTTCCCGGCGTTTCGGAGAACCGACAAAACCGGTTTCACCGACACAATAAGGAGGGAAGTTATAATGCAGCATGAAACTTTCGCGATATTCGCCTTCCAGAGCATCGATAATCTGCGAGTCACGTTCGGTGCCCAAGGTCGCGACAACCAAGGCCTGCGTTTCGCCGCGGGTAAACAACGCCGAACCGTGAGTTCTCGGCAATACGCCGGTACGAATTGAAATAGGTCTAACCGTTTTCAGGTCACGTCCGTCGATACGCTTGCCTTCTTCAAGAATCGAACCGCGTACGATTTTCTTTTCGAGATTTTCGATGATGCCTCGAATGTCGGATTCGCTATATTGCTCATCAGCCGTCAACTTATCGACAACAGCATTTCGAATTTCTTTCAGTTGCTCTTGTCTGACTAGTTTTTCAGGAACTTGATAAGCCGCTTTAATTCCGGCTTCCACTTCAGCTACCACCAAAGATTCCAGCTCGGTGTTAGCAGTCGCCGGTTGCCACGCCATCGGCGCTTTGTTAACCATCGCGGCCAGTTCTTTAATCGCTGCAATTGCCGTTTGCATTTGCTCATGCCCGAACAACACGGCGCCGAGCATCACTTCCTCGGACAAGCATTGCGCTTCGGATTCGACCATTAGCACCGCATGCTCCGTACCGGCAACAACCAATTCCAATTGCGATTCGGCCAACAAAGAAGGCGTCGGATTCAATAAGTACTGCCCCTCTTTATAACCCACTCGCGCCGCACCGACGGGTCCGTTGAAGGGTAACCCTGAAATCGATAACGCTGCGGAAGCGCCAATCAAGGCAGGAATTTCTGGATCGATGTCAGGATTCAGTGAAAGAACGGTGGCGATAATTTGAACTTCGTTGGTAAAGCCATCCGGAAATAAGGGGCGGATAGGACGGTCAATAAGGCGGGAGGTCAACGTTTCTTTTTCGCTCGGCCGGCCTTCTCGTTTAAAAAAGCCGCCTGGAATTTTACCCGCGGCAAAGGATTTTTCCTGATAATTGACAGTCAATGGAAAAAAATCTCCGCCGCTGTTTGCTTCTTTTTTTCCAACGACTGTCACTAGAAGGGTGGTTCCTTCCATGTCGATCATTACAGCGCCGTCCGCCTGACGAGCTATCTCACCGGTTTCCAGCGTAACGAGCTGATCGCCATACTGAAATTCTTTCCGAATCGGATTCACTATACGGTTCCTATAGGTTAAGGGTTGTTATCAAAATCGGTTTATTGCTTTACTTAGGATTTCGCGAAAATTAACTTCCTGGGGTCATGAGCTTTGTCGAGGGTACGGTAACTCGCCTGGCAGGACGCCGTGAACCCAGCACCTAAATTATGCAAGATAGTTACCATAGTCAAAAGGCTATGGAATTTAAGTGCTGGGTGAATACGTCCTTGTAGGCTTGGCGGCGGCTTTCCCTGCCGCCGACACCTGCCAATCGAGCAACCGAACCCTCCAAAAATAGGAACGTTATTTATGACCAAATCCTTACAAATGAAAGAACGGCACTGAATAGTAATTTCAGGCCGTTCTTTTTTATTATTATTTACGCAATCCTAAGCGCTCGATCAATGACCGATAACGGTTAATATCCTTCTTTTTCAAGTAATCCAACAACTTGCGGCGCTGATTAACCATCCGCAGTAAACCGCGACGGGAATGATTGTCTTTTTTGTGCTCGGCAAAATGCGGCGTCAAATGAAGAATGTGCGCCGTCAGCAATGCGACTTGCACTTCCGGAGATCCGGTATCGGTTTCACTCAAACGATATTCTTCAACGACTGCTTTTTTTTGTTCCGCGGTAAATGGCATTTCTGTTTAACCCCTATAAGATTAATATTGTTAATAAAAAATACAAAGCACCGAGTTCGATGCCAGGATAATGTGTTTCCGCAATAGGGTGCAGAAACAAAACTATTCGGAAATTAGTATACCCGTCGTAGATCAAAATTCGGCGCCTCCTCTGACACTGCCGAAATTTGAAGTGCAAAAGTATATATGTAAGAAGAACTCATGTACGCTCTTTCCCAAGCTCCAGCTTGGGAAACACACCCCGGAAGCTCCCCCTTCGACAAGGCTCTCCTGACCGCAGCCGAAGGGCTCAGGGCAAGAGCTTCCTGAGACCGACACAACCTCCGCACATTCTCAATCAACCCCGACTCGCTCGTTCAATTTTCCTTGATTATCGGGAAGCTAGAGCTTCCTGAACAGGTTACCCAAGCTGGAGCTTGGGTAACAGCAAAATGTGGCCGCGCGAAGTATATTAAGAAGGACTCATATTAAATATTTTTTTAGGCGCCAGTTTACCATCCATTAACATTTCGCCCAAACCTAAAAATTGCCGTCCCGTATACATTCGCACAGGCCCCTCCAACGAATTTTTAAGCGTCAAATTTTGCCCTTGCTTGATTGAATTGGCCTGTTCTTCGGACAAATCCACAGCAGGTATCGAGTCGATCGGCTTATCGACCGGAATCAAGCAATTCAGCTGTTCGTTTTCGCTCATGGCCTGCAATTGCTCGATCGTTTTTGCTTCGTCGATGACAAAGCGGCCGGCTGCCAGCCTGCGAAGTTCGATAACCGTTCCCCCGCAACCCAGACGCTCGCCGATGTCTTCCGCCAGGGTTCTGATATAAGTGCCTTTCGAACACCAAACATCCAACGTCAGAAGCGCCTCTTGACGATTCAACAAATTGATCTTGTATATTGTAATCGGGCGAGCCTTGCGTTCGACGGACTTGCCTTGTCTGGCCAACTCATAAAGTTTTTTGCCGTTGATCTTAAGCGCCGAATACATCGGCGGCACTTGTTCGATATCGCCTACGAAGTTTTCCAGACAAGCCAGAATCTCATCATCGGATAGAGACGGTACCGGACGCGTTTTAATCACCTGACCTTCCGCGTCTCCGGTATCGGTAACCACTCCTAAACGAACAACCACCTGATAACGTTTGTCGTCATCGAGCATGAATCCAGAAACCTTGGTCGCTTCGCCGAAACAAATCGGCAATAATCCCGATGCCAAAGGATCGAGACTGCCTGTGTGCCCGGCCTTGTTCGCATTGAACAAGTGCTTGACTTCCTGCAAGGCTCTGTTCGACGAAACACCGAGGCGTTTATCGAGCAGCAATATTCCGTGAATATCGCGCCCGTTTTTACGCTTTGCCATTCCGCTCAATCCTCTTTTTTATCCTTCGATTCGCTCAATAATTCAGCCACGCGCATACCGGTCTCAAAGCTATCGTCATAATAAAAGCGTAACTCCGGTATATTGCGCAAGCGCATGCGCTTGCACAATTCGCTTCTAATAAAGGGCGTCGCATCGTTCAGAGACTTAATACTGTCTTTTTTCCCTTGATCGTCGGCATTAAGCACCGTGACATAGATCTTGGCGACGGCCAAATCCTTGCTGATAACGACCTCGTTAACCGTAACGAATCCTACGCGCTTCACATCAAGCTCTCGCTGTAGAATCAGCGCCAGCTCCTTTTGGATCTGGGACGAAACCCGTGCGCTACGGCTAAATTCTCTGGCCATGACGTTTATAACTCCCGTTTCACTTCAACACGCTCGAAAACCTCGATATGGTCTCCGACTTTGACATCGTTATAGTTTTTAACGCCGATACCGCATTCCATGCCCATTTTGACTTCGGCAACATCGTCTTTGAAGCGGCGTAACGACTCCAGTTGCCCCTCGTAAATAACGACGTTTTCACGCAATACGCGAATCGGCAAGTTACGTTTCACAAAACCTTCGACGACCATACAACCAGCCACCGCACCGAATTTCGGCGATCGGAACACATCACGAACTTCGGCCAAGCCGACAATAGTCTCTTTGATCTCGGGCGCCAGCATGCCGCTAATCGAACTTTTCACCTCATCGATCGCCTGATAAATCACACTGTAGTAATGTAAGTCGACGTCTTTTTCTTCGATCAATTTACGCGCGGCGGTGTCCGCACGAACATTAAAGCCGATCAAAATCGCGCCGGAAGCCAACGCCAAATTGACATCGCCTTCGTTGATGCCGCCGACACCGCCATAAACGACCTTAACCTCGACTTCATCCGAGGACAGCTTGATCAAAGATTCGCGCAAGGCCTCCAAACTACCTTGAACATCGGTTTTAATCACCAAGTTCAAACTAGCCGTTTCGCCGGTCGCCATTTTTGAGAACACTTGATCCAATTTAGCGGCTTGCTGCGCGGCCATGCGGCTGATTTTGCTCTTATCTTCACGATGCTCGGCCAATTCCCGCGCCGCACGCTCGTTTTGCACGACCAAAAACTCGTCGCCGGCATTCGGGGTGCCCGACAGGCCTAGAATCTCAACCGGCGTACTCGGACCGGCTTCTTTAACGGCTTTACTGTTCTCGTTAAACATTGCCCTGACACGACCGTATTCATGACCGCACAAAACGAATTGCCCTTTTTCCAGCATGCCGCGCTGCACCAGAATCGTTGCAACCGCGCCACGGCCTTTATCCAGCCTGGACTCGACAACGATACCCGAAGCCGACCCTTCCGAGGGTGCTTTCAATTCTAAGATCTCGGCCTGCAAAATCAACGCTTCGATCAAATCATCGATGCCTTCGCCGGTTTTAGCCGAAACCTTGATGAACTGCACATCGCCGCCCCATTCCTCGGGCACCACATTGATCGTGGACATTTCCTGCATAACCTTTTCCGGATTGGCTTGCGGCTTATCGATTTTATTGATCGCGACGATGATCGGCACATTGGCCGCACGCGCATGCTCGACAGCTTCCTTAGTCTGCGGCATCACACCGTCATCCGCCGCGACTACGACAATAACCACATCGGTCAATTCCGCGCCTCTAGCACGCATCGCGGTAAATGCAGCATGTCCAGGCGTATCTAAAAAGGTTACCGAACCGTGATCGGTAACAACCTGATAGGCACCGATATGCTGGGTAATACCGCCCGCTTCACCGGCTGCCACGCGAGTTTCACGGATGTAGTCCAGCAAGGATGTTTTACCGTGATCGACATGTCCCATGATGGTAACGATCGGTGCGCGAGACATTTCCTGACTGCTCTCTTCTTTCAGAGCCGCCAAAATTTCGGCTTCCAAATCGTCATCGCTTTGCATGATGGCTTTATGGCCCATTTCCTCGACTAGCAGCACCGCCGTTTCCTGATCGATACTCTGGTTAATCGTTGCCATCATGCCCATTTTCATCAATTGCTTGATGACTTCGGCGGCCTTGACGCTCATTTTTTGCGCCAAATCGGAAACGATAATATGTTCAGGAATAGTGACATCCCTGATGACCGGCGCAACCGGTTTCTCGAATTGATGCTTCAAATCGGCCTGAGCACCGCTTTTGTCCTTTTGTTTGCCTTTTTTCTTACCTTTCCCTGCAGCTTGTCCTCCTTGTCTTTTTTTCTTTTGACTTTCCATTCTGGCTGCTGCTAATTGCCGCACTTTTTCGGCATTTTTTTCTACCGCAGCTTCGAGGCGACGTTTTTTCTCTTCCTCTTTTTTTCTTTCGGTTTCTGTAAGTCTAGCTTTTCGCTCGGTTTCCTTGCGAATCTCAATGGCTTGAGCTTCGGTTAACGCTTCTTTATCGATCGCTTCGGAATCGTCTACGCCAATATCATCCTGAGGAGCCTCTGTCGTAGCGGCTTCGTCAACCGGTTGCTCCCGCTCGAATAATTCTTCTTCGCCTTTGGCTACCTTCTCTTCCGTTACAGCGCTAACCGGCGGCAGCTCGGTGCTTACCGGCGTCGGCTCTGCCTGAATCTGTTCCGCTGTTCTTTTGATTTCTTCCGACTCCTTCGGTTCATCCCCTACGGGCGCGACTTCAGTGCGTTTAACGTAGGTCTTCTTTTTGCGAACTTCGATACTGATGGTTTTTGCCGAGCTGCCCGGAGCGCTGCTTTGCTTCAGCTCGCTGACCGTCCTACGCTTCAACGTTACGCGTTTCGGAGCGGCATCCGTCTCCCCTGTCGATTTACCGTGCCGCTTACGTAAATGAGCCAGCAACTTAACTTTTTCGTCTTCACTAATTACGTCATCAGGGGCATGCACGGATAATCCGGCTTCTTTCAGTTGCTCTAATAATCGCTCTAGAGGTATACCCACTACCTCCGCTAACTGCCTTACTGTTTTATCACTCATATTTTGCCCCCTATCCTAATTCGCCCTGGTCCTCGGCAAACCATCGCTCACGCGCTTTCATGATTAATTTTGCCGCTCTTTCTTCATCCACACCGGTTACATCCAGTAAATCATCAACCGCCTGATCCGCGAGATCGTCCAACGTTACGATGCCCTGGCCTGCTAACTCATAAGCCAAGGCCTCATCCATGCCTTCCATCTCCAGCAGTTCTTGCGTAGGTTCTGCCGTCTCGATTTTTTCTTCCGATGCAATTGCACTAATTAACAGCGCGTCCTTTGCCCGACCTTTTAATTCGTCGACCAGTTCTTTATCAAACTCTTCAATTTCCAGCATTTCATTAACCGGAACATAAGCAATCTCCTCAATCGAATCGAATCCGACTTCGACCAAAATCGAAGCGATTTCTTCGTCGACACCTAATTGATCGATAAATAATTGTTTGGTTATATTGGCTTGAGCACCGCTGGTTTCTTGCGCTTTCGACGCATCCATCACGTTCAGCTCCCATCCTGTCAATTCAGTTGCCAAGCGAACATTCTGACCGCCTCGGCCTATCGCCTGAGACAAATTATCCGAACTAACCGCCAAGTCCATACTGTGCTTATCTTCATCGATTACGATCGATTCGATTTCGGCAGGCGCCATTGCATTGATTACAAATTGCGCCTCGCTTTCATGCCATAAAATAATGTCGATACGCTCGCCGGCAAGCTCGTTCGATACCGCTTGAACGCGTGAGCCTCTCATACCGACGCAGGCGCCGACCGGATCGAGTCTAGGATCGTTTGCCTTGACCGCGATTTTGGCTCTCGAACCCGGATCTCGGGCCGCACCCTTGATTTCGATCATACCCTCGCCGACTTCGGGAACTTCCAAACGGAACAATGCAACCAACAAGTCCGGTGCTGCGCGAGTCACAAACAATTGCGGTCCACGCGGTTCCGAGCGAACCGCTTTAAGATAACCTCTAACCCGATCCCCGATTCTAAACGACTCGCGCGGGATCATATCCTCTTTGGTGATGTAGGCTTCGACATGCCCGCCAAGGTCTAAGTAAACGCTGCCTTTTTCTATACGCTTGACGATGCCGGTAATCAATTCGCCGACTCTATCGGTATAGGCTTCGACAATTTTGCTGCGCTCGGCCTCGCGAACTTTGTGAATCATCACTTGCTTGGCGGTCTGTGCGGCAATTCGTCCAAACTCGACCGACTCGACTTCTTCCTCGAAAAAGTCTCCAACATTGATGTCGGGGTTTTTTTGCCGCGCATCGTCCAATAAAATTTGGGCATCGGGAAATTCGAGACCGTTTTCGAAATCATCATCCGGTTCGACGACTTCCCATCTGCGAAACGTCGTATAATCGCCGGTTTTTCTATTGATCGAAACGCGCGCTTTTATTTGGTTACCATAGCGTTTTATCGTTGCCGCTTCAAGCGCAGACTCGACCGCCTGGAAAACGATTTCCTTATCGATGTCTTTTTCATTCGAAAAAACATCCACTACCAATAAAATTTCTTTATTTGCCACTGTGCACTCCTTTATTAATTAAATACTCAGGCACCAGCCGCGCCTTACTCATCGCTTGAAATGGAATCTCGTAAACCCGATCGCCTTCCTGGAGAAACACGGTGTCATTGTCGACTGATTGGATTACGCCTGAAATTTTGCGGCGCTTTTCAATCGGTTTAAATAAGTTAACCGAGACCATGTGCCCAATGAAGCGCTCGAATTGTTGGATAGAAAATAGCGGACGATCGTCTCCCGGAGACGATATTTCCAGTTGATAATTACCCTGGATAGGATCCTCGACATCGAGCATCCCGCTGACCTGATGACTGACTTTCGAGCAATCTTCCACTAAAATTCCTTGCTCGTTGTCGATATAAATTCGTAATAAGCCGTTACGAGGATGCGGATTATATTCAATCCCGACGCACTCATAACCCAAGCCTTCAACAATCGGCTGAATCAAATTAACCAAATGTTCAGGTGCCTGCTTCATTTTTCCTCACTTATTTACGCACATAAAAAAAGAGCCAATGGCTCTTCCTTAAAGTCTATATTCGCTAAACAACCAACGATCCAAACGCCCAAAAAACAAAAAGCCCCAAAAGGGGCCTTTTTTAATCTGGTAGCGGGGGCAGGATTTGAACCTACGACCTTCGGGTTATGAGCCCGACGAGCTACCAAGCTGCTCCACCCCGCGATTGATTTGGTACATTATAAACACATTTTTGAATTTGGCAAGTTATTTGTGACGTTTAAGAGAATTAAACGACTTTATGCCGTCATCAAACCGAAAATACAGCCGTGAAAGCATCGTAGGGTGCGCATCGCGCACCTTGCCACGGAGCCGAACCCGACGGGAAGTCACGCCCAGGTGCGCGATGCGCACCCTACACCTGTCGCTTTATAGCCTATGATCACCAACAATATCCAAGATATTTTGAGATTAAAAAGCGGGAATACAGAAATTAGCTAAAATGGCGTTTTTCGACAGCCCAGCCAACGCCTCGCAATAAAACTTATAACCAGCCCATATCCACGATAATCAAAAGAATAACCCCGGACAGAATGCCGGCCAAAATATCATCGAGCATGATACCTAAGCCCCCGCTTACCTTGCGATCGACCCATATAATCGGCCAGGGCTTCACTATATCAAACAACCGAAACAACACGAAACCGACAAGCAACGCAGGCCAACTAAACGGCACCCAAAGCATCGTTACCAACAAACCTGCAACTTCGTCCCAGACGATACCGCCGAAATCATGCTCGCCTAATTTCTTAGCGGCCATTCCGCAAATTCCGACACCCGCGATCACGGCCGCCAGCGTCAAAGCGTAATAAAAATAATTACCGGCAAGCGCAAACAACCAACAAACCGGAATGGCCGCCACCGTTCCCATCGTTCCGGGCGCTTTTTTAAACAAGCCCGAACCGAAACCGAAAGCCAGAAACAACACCGGATCGGTCAATATTGTCTTAGCCGTTAATTGATTTGTACCTATCTTTTCAGTGAGAAAAATGCTCAAAACCTTGTACCCTCAACAATTCCGTCGTGCCGAGACGATGAATTCTCAGTCTCGGACTATCCTCGATAACGCCGATACGCGTAAAGCTTCCTGTCAATGATGCCGCTTTATCAGCCGGCACGGTAAAACATAATTCATAATCGTCTCCGGCACGTAGCGGCATGGTCCAATCGCCGGTTGTCTCGATATAAGCCTTAACCGCACCCGACAACGGCAAACTCTCCCAATCGAGACAAGCGCCGACGCTGCTTTGTTTCAAAATATGCCCTAAATCTTGCGCCAAACCGTCGGACACGTCGATGCAGCTTCGTGCGATATTGCGCAATGCCAGCCCTTCCTCGACACGCGGTTTCGGCCGGTTAAATCGTTCGAGCGAATCATGCGGCTGAGTACTGCAAAAATCACCTTGGGCAATTTTTAAGCCTAACCCGGCATCGCCGAGTTTACCGGTCACATAGACGCCATCCCCGGGACGCGCTCCCGAACGGCGCAAAGCTTGACCCGCCGGAACTATGCCCATGGCCTGCACCGTAAGCGTCAATGGGCCGGATGTCGTATCGCCTCCGACTAGATCGATACGGTAATGAGCGGCCAATTCGAAAAAACCTTCCGCGAATCGTTCAAGCCAGGATTCGTCGACATCAGGCAATGTCAACGCCAAGGTTACGGCAATCGGCTCGGCACCCATCGAGGCCAAATCACTCAAATTGACTGCCAGCAATTTATAACCTAAATCGCATGGATCGGCACCGGCCAGAAAATGCACATTCTCAACCATCGTATCAGCGGTTACCGCTAA
Source organism: Methylotuvimicrobium sp. (assembly GCF_050611805.1). NCBI lineage: Bacteria > Pseudomonadati > Pseudomonadota > Gammaproteobacteria > Methylococcales > Methylococcaceae > Methylotuvimicrobium > Methylotuvimicrobium sp. Next base: position 2,839 of record NZ_JBNGHF010000065.1, on the reverse strand, counting down.
TCGATAACCGGCCGGCACGTTTAACAATGCGCAATCGTCGCCGATGCCCAACTCGGTTACCGCATTCAACGATTTTTTTCCGGCGAAAAATCGCCCGATCAGGTCGAATTCAGCCGTTGGCATCCGAGGCTTTTCGGTTCTTTGCTTGGATTTCCACCGCTCGTTTTTGCTGAGCCACTTTATCGAGTATACCGTTGACGTAACGATGACTGCCATCGGCACCGAAGCATTTGGCTAGATTGATACTCTCGTTAAGTACGACACGATAAGGCATGTCCAGCCGATTCAATAGCTCATACACGCCGATTCTCAAAATTGCCCGCTCGACCGGATCGATCGCCTCGACCGGACGATCGACGAATTGCATCAACGTTTCGTCGATGACATCGAGGCTTTTCGGAATGCCATGAAACAATTCGTTGAAATAGCTTTTTTGAGCATCTTTCAAGCGCTCTTCTTCCAAAAACTGCATTTCGATCGCACTGAGGTTTTGACCGGTCATTTGCCACTGATACAACGCTTGCACGGCGGCTTTTCTCGCATTGGTACGCGCTTGACTCATCAGGCTTCCAACTGCAGGAACAAATTAACCATTTCCAGTGCCGACATTGCCGCTTCCGCGCCTTTGTTACCGGCCTTGGTTCCCGCACGCTCGATTGCTTGCTCGATCGTATCGACCGTCAACACGCCGAAACTGACCGGCACATCGTATTGCAGCGAAACTGACGCCAAGCCTTTGACACACTCGCCGGCGACATATTCGAAATGCGGCGTGCCGCCTCGTATCACCGCGCCCAAGGCAATAATCGCATCGTATTGCTTACCGGCGGCGACGCGTTGCACGACCATCGGCAGTTCGAATGCGCCCGGCGCCTTGACCAGGCAAATATCGTCTCGATTGGCCCCGTGACGGACCAAGGCATCGATAGCGCCGGCTTCTAACTGCTCGACGATAAAACTGTTAAAGCGGGATGCAACGATGCAAAATTTACCGCCCTTCACTGACAAATGGCCTTCATAGGTTTTAATAGCCGACATCTAAACTCTCTTTCTCTTATTTTTCGATAGAAACGATCTTGTCAAGACCGTTTCCGTTAACTTCTCACACATTACCGTGAGATCCGTAACTGCCGTTTTAACGACGTGCGGGAATGATGAAAAACCCGTCATTCCGCCATGGACTGGCGGAATCCAGTGCCATGGATGGCATGCTTTTGAGACTCACAGGAGCCTAAAGCAAGCATGACTTATTTTCCGGTTTTAACTGTCTTTCGTAGACACCATATATGGGGCGCCGAAGCAGGATCGGTAGCCCCGTAGGGTACGCTGTGCGTACCATGGTGACCCCAAGATGCTCATGTACCAACCGAACCGCCAGGGCACGACTTTGGTACGCGCAGCGTACCCTACAATTTATATATAACGATGAGCGGATACCCCCCCCCTGAGAGCTAGGAAATGAGACATCGATACCATTCATTGTCACTCAACACTCTCGGCTTTTCCTAACCTTGCTTAGGCGAAGGACAATCTGGGATCGCTCCCACAGAGAATTCGGAACCCTTGTGGGAGCAACGCCTTCGTCGCGACTAGATTTAAATACCGTTCTTGCCCACATAATCGACGACTTCCAAATCGAAGCCCGCCAAACCGACATATTTTTTCTGCGTGCCGATCACCTTTAAGCGGTGCACGCCTAAATCCGCAAGGATTCTCGACCCCGTTCCGGTCGAGCGCCAATCGCCGACGCTGTCTGTCGATGCCGGATTCACCACGCCGTTATCCTGCATTTGATACTGGTGAATATGCTCGACCAGCGACTTATTGTCCTCGTTTTGCCGAATCACGACAATCACGCCTCGGCCTTCATCAGCGATAATCCGCATCGCATCGCGCAAGGATACGCTATTTTCATTACGTTTCGACGAAAACAAATCGTCCAATAAATTACGGCCATGCACTCGAACTAGAACCGGGTCGTCGCCCGCCACCTGCCCCATCACCAAGGCCAAATGCAGCTTATTGTCGTTTTGATCCTGATACGCATACAAACGGAAATCGCCGAACTCGGTCGGAAAATTGCACTCGCTAATACGCTCGAGCGTATTTTCATGTTGAATGCGGTAATGGATCAAGTCAGCTATCGTACCGATTTTCAACTGATGCTGCTCGGCGAATTTCTCGAGATCCGGCCGCCTAGCCATACTGCCATCGTCGTTTAGAATCTCGACGATCACTGCAGCTGGTTCCACACCGGCCAAACGCGCCAAATCGCAACCGGCCTCGGTATGACCGGCGCGATTCAATACACCGCCGGACTGCGCCATCAACGGGAAAATATGACCGGGCTGCACCAAGTCTTCGGCGCGGGCATCGGACGCGACCGCAGCCTGAATCGTGCGCGCCCTATCGGCCGCCGAAATACCGGTCGTCACGCCTTTAGCCGCTTCGATCGACACGGTAAAATTAGTCGAATGCGCGGTTTTGTTTTCATTGACCATCAACGGCAAACGCAACTGCCGGCAACGTTCGCGAGTCAAGGTCAGACAAATCAAACCGCGTCCGTAACGGGCCATGAAGTTGACATCTTCGGGACGAGCAAAAGTCGCCGCCATGACCAAATCGCCTTCGTTCTCGCGGTCTTCGTCATCCATGATGATGACCATTTTGCCTTGGCGCAGGTCCTCTATAATTTCATCGATTGTATTCATTTAGTGTGAAAGTTCGTGTATTTAGACTCTTTATCTAATTTTCCGATATGTAATAAAACAATGCCAGCTCCGCAGAGGGTGCGGTTGCTCGACCGGCAGGCGTCGGCGGCAGGGCAGATTTTTGCTCC
>NZ_JBNGHF010000064.1:0-21067 GCF_050611805.1 Methylotuvimicrobium sp. | reverse complement strand
AGCGGTTAGCGGTTAGCGGTTAGCGGTTAGCGGTTAGCGGTTAGCGGTTAGCGGTTAGCGGTTAGCGGTTAGCGGTTAGCGGTTAGCGGTTAGCGGTTAGCGGTTAGCGGTTAGCGGTTAGCGGTTAGCGGTTAGCGGTTAGCGGTTAGCGGTTAGCGGTTAGCGAAATGATGCGGCATTTTATACGCTTGTCAAGTCCTAATTTCCTCTTTCCTCTTTCCTCTTTCCTCTTTCCTCTTTCCTCTTTCCTCTTTCCTCTTTCCCCTTTCACCTTTCACCTTTCACCTTTCACCTTTCCCCTTTCCCCTTTCACCTTTCACCCTCATTCCCAAGCAAATCGGACAACTCCAAGATACTTCGACTTAAATCCACAGGCTCATTCATATCTTGTTGCAAAAAATTCCTAATCGCTGCTATTTTCTCAATCGCCAAATCGATATTCGGATTCGATCCCGGTTTGTAGGCGCCGACGCTGATGAGGTCTCTATTTTGCTGATACAGGGAATACAACCCTCTCAATTTGCGCACCATTCGTAAATGATCGTCATCGACGATATCCGGCAAAACCCTACTAACCGATGCCTCGATATCGATCGCGGGAAAATGCCCGGACTCCGCCAGCTCTCGAGTTAGCACGATGTGCCCATCCAATACGCCGCGAGCCGAGTCGGCTACAGGATCGTTGGGATCGTCCCCTTCGGTCAATACAGTATAAAAAGCCGTAATCGAACCGCCGCCTTCATCGCCGTTTCCGGCCCGCTCAACTAACCGAGGCAACTTAGCAAATACGGAAGGCGGGTAACCTTTAGTGGCAGGCGGTTCATCGATTGCGAGCGCGATTTCTCTGTGGGCTTGAGCATAACGAGTCAACGAATCCATCAGCAGCAAAACATCCAAACCCTGATCGCGGAAATACTCGGCAATACTGGTCGCCAGCAACGCTCCATTCGCCCGCATCAATGGCGGATAGTCTGCCGGCGTCGCGACAACGACAGAGCGACTAAGCCCTTCGGCACCCAGAATTTTTTGTACGAATTCGTTAACCTCACGCCCCCGTTCACCAATAAGCCCTACCACGACGACGTCGGCATTGGTAAATTTAGTCATCATCCCCAACAAAACGCTCTTGCCAACACCGGTTCCGGCAAATAAGCCCATCCTTTGCCCTCGCCCTACACACAACAAAGCATTGATCGCTCTGACACCGACATCGAGCACTTCGCGAATCGGCTTTCGGCTAAGCGGATTGACCGGAACACCGGTTAACGACACTTGCGCATCGGTCTTCAAAGGTCCCTTACCATCCAGAGCATTACCCGCCCCATCCAATACTCGACCCAGCAAGCTAAACCCGACTCTAGCCAAATATTCCTTGTTCATCGGAATGACGCGGCAGTCCGGCTCCAAACCATAAGGATCACCAGTCGGCATTAGAAATAAGCGATCGCCGGAAAAACCGACGACTTCGGCTTCAATAACCCTGCCCGTTTTGGTTTGCACTTGACAACGAGAACCGATGGGCGCCCTACAACCGACAGCCTCGAGTGTCAATCCGACCATTCTGGATAACTTGCCTTCCACGATCAGTTCCGGAGGCTGAACCAACCGCTTGGCGTAAGGTTTTAACTTACCAAGCCAAATCTCGTTTCGATCTAGCGTAGACCTCATGATGTTTCATCCCTAATCCGCTCATCACCAAGCACTTGAGCAATAACGGCCGCCAGACGTCTTTCGACCGAGGCATCCACATGAGACTGCTCCGCATCCACATGGCAACCGCCGCGACTGAGCAGAGGATCCTCTTTGATATCCCAAGGCGCCGGACGTTCGTTCAACAAAAACACCGATCGTACCAATTCTGCATCTTCAGGATGTAAAGTTAGTGTTATTTCCCGCGTTGCGATAGGTAATACATTGACGGCTTCTCTAACCGTGGCCACAATTTGCCCCGGATCCGATTTAATTTCTCGGCGAACCAGCTGTTTAGCTATCGCTATCGATAAATCCACCAGCTCTTTTTCAACTTCTTCATCCAGTGCATTTAAAGGTTCGCTGAGCGTCTCCAATATTTCGGCTAATTGCAAACCTTGTTCGCGCAGTCGATCCACGTTTTCGTCATACCCTTTTTTCAAACCTTCCTCGTAACCTTTCGACCGCCCTTCTTCGTAACCCTGCGTAAAACCCTCTTCTTTGCCTTTAGCGAAGGCTTCCTCATAGGCTTGCTGTTGCATCGCTTCAATATCTTGAACGGTCAGCAGTGGACTGCGCGATTTACCCCCTTCGCTAGATTTCGCGCGTTCGCGTCCCGACACATCGGGCATGTCCCAAAGGCGCAACGCATCCAGTTCGTCATCGGTGAAACCCGGCAGTTTAGACGAGCTCATCGCCGCTGCCGCTACCTAACATAATTTCTCCGGCATCGGCCAGCTTCTTCGCGATTCCGAGTATTTCTTTCTGCGCCGATTCGACCTCGCTGAGTCTCGCCGGCGGCGCCGCCTCTAAATCGTCTTTCAGCATTTCGGCAGCTCGACGCGACATATTCCCGAATATTTTGGCTTTCAAGCTGTCATCGACACCACGCAATGCCAGCAGCAAACGATCGGTCGATATTTCTCGCAATAGCGTCTGAATGCCTCTATCGTCAACCGTCGCGAGGTCCTCGAAGACAAACATTTTATCCATGATTTCCTGACCCAGCACGGCATTATTATCATTGATATCTTCCATGATCTGCTCGCTAACCGAGCCTTCCATGAAGTTCAGAATATTGGCCACGGTATCGACGCCGCCGACCGATGACGATTTCATGCCATCGCTGCCCGTCAATTGTTTTTCCATGATTTCATCCAATTCCTTTAATGCCGCAGGCTGTATACCTTCCATCGTCGCAATACGCATCAGAATATCCGAACGCATGTTTTCCGGTAATAAAGCTAAAACATCGGCAGCCTGGTCACTATCCAATAACGATAAAATGATCGCGACAATCTGAGGATGCTCCAAACGTATCAGGTCGGCAATCGACCGCGTATCCATCCATTTCAATTGCTCAATCCCTTTACTGTTGGCGCCGAGTAGAATTCTATCGATGATGCTTCCCGCCTTATCTGCGCCTAAGGCTCCCGTTAGCATGTTGCGAATAAATTCGTCCGAATTAATTCCCAAACCGGTTTCATCCTTGATTCGAGTAATGAATTCTTCAAGCACGGCATCCACCATTTCCGGTGAAATAGCGCCAAGCCCCGCCATCGTTGACCCAATTAGTTGCACCTCTTTAGGCCCCATGTGCTTCAGCACCGCCGATGCACGATCCTGTCCCACTGCTAAAAGTAGTAGCGCGGCCCGTTGCGGTTGAGTTAAATCGAGTTCCTTATCAGACATCTTGCTTGGCCCAATTCTTAAGGATTTGCGCAACTAATTGAGGGTCTTCGTCAACCAATTTTTGTACATATTCCAATCGTTTCTCGTAACTCTGAGGTGCTTCCAATAACAACAGATCTTCGGTCTCCGATGACATGCCAAGTTGCTGCCTTGCCGCTTCATCGGCAGGCACCGCATACGGCACCCCTTTTTCGTCGAATGCAACAGCGCCGCCCATGGCTTCGGCTTCCGCTTTTGCCAGCGCTAATGCCGCGGCTTTCCGTTCTTCTTCAGTACGGCCTATCAACCCCTGCATGGTCGGTTTTAAAACACCGAAAATCAAAAATAAAATAACCGCAGCAGCCGCCAACTGCTTTAAGGCGTCAATAATCCAAGCTTGCTCCCAAAGAGGCGCATCGGGCAATGCTTCGAATTCATCCGACACTTTGAATGCGACATTGGATACGGTTACTTGATCGCCGCGGCTACTATCAAAACCGACCGCTTGTCTGACCAAGTTGCTCAGGCGAACGATATCTTCTTGAGGATAAGGTTCGCTAGCGATACTCCCATCTTCGCGAACGACAGAACGGTTATCGACAACCACAGCCACCGACAACCGTTTGAGCACACCGCTGGCAAGACGGGTGTGAGTAATAGTTTTATCAAGCTCGTAATTCCGTGTGGCGCTCTTGCTAGAAGACCCTGACGATTCCGCCGGCGTTTCGGCACCTTCACCGGCTGCCACTTCAGGCGCTATGCCGGCGAGTGGCGGCTGGTTAGTCAACGCCCCCGGCACACCCTGAATGGCTCCCATGGAACTAAGATTCTCTTGAGTCTGCTCACTTCGTAGCGCCGGCAGGTCGGGGTTAAACATTTCTTGGGTTCTTTCGGTCACGGAAAAGTCGACATCGGCCGATATTTGCGTACGTAAACCGTTGGCGCCGACCAATGGAGTCAAAATATTTTCGATGCGCGCCATTAAATGTTCTTCGATATTTTTCTTGTATTCGAACTGCTTTGAAGTCAGTGAGATATCGGAATCGGTTCCTTTAGCATTGAGTAAACGCCCGGTTTGATCGACGACCGTCACTTGCCCTGCTTCCATTAAGGGAACGCTGGAAGCGACTAGATGAATAATCGATTCGATTTGCCCTTTATCCAAGGTTCTGCCGGGATATAGGTTGACCATGACTGAGGCGCTGGGTTTTTTCTGCTGCCTAACGAATACCGACTGTTTTGGCATCGCCAATATCACCCTTGCCGCCTTAACACTTTGAATAGTCATGATCGTTCGCGCAATTTCACCTTCCAATGCTCGCTGAAAACGCATTTGTTCAATATTCTTGCTGGTACCGAAGCCTTGCTCTTGATCGAGTAGCTCGTAACCTAAGCTGGTACTGCGCGGTAAGCCTTGGGCAGCCAGTCTCAGTTTTAATTCGCGAACATCGCCCCCCGGGACCATGATTGCTCCCGAACCGGACTCGACTTTGTACTTAACGCCCTCTTTATCTAAAGCCTCGATAATTTCCGCCGCATCTTTTTCGGCAATGCCGGCAAACAATAAATTGTAGGAGGGCTCTTGCGACCACAGCACGATCGCCACGGCCACGGCAACGCTGAAAGCAAATCCGAGCATCAAACCTATCTGACGAGCCATTGTCAGCCCAGTCAAACCTTTCAACAACGGATTACCGGTGTCCACTTCCTTTGCATGAGGAGTGGACGTTCCGACTAATTCATTTGCACCTTGCTCGCTCATCTTAATTCACTGCCTGTCTATATCGGCATATTCATGACATCTTTATAGGCATCGACCAGTTTATTTCTAACCTGAACCATGGCCTGAAAAGACACGCTGGCTTTTTGCATGGCTACCATCATTTCAGCCAAGCTGGCATCCGATTCTCCGGTTTCGAATGCTGTCGACATCGCACTCGCTGTTGCTTGCTGCGTATTCACCGAGTCGATCGATTGTTTCAACAACGAAGCGAAGTTAGCCTGATCGCTACTTTCCAACGCTTGCGGCTTTACACCCGCCCCGGCCTCGATAGACATCTGACGCATTTGTGCCAGCACCTGATTGACATTCATCTCACTCATGACCATTCTCAATTATTTCGACACGACTTCCAAAAGAACTAGCATTATTCGAGCCATCAGGCCGAACAAGGAATAGCAATGCCGGATTCTTTCATTCTGGCAATTTTATAGCGTAGTGTTCTAGGACTAATACCCAATTTTTCGGCCGTGGTTTTACGGCTACCGTTTTCGGTCAGTAACGTCTGCAAGATCATTTTTTCCTCAGCCGAACGCACTTGATCGCCTAAAGAAGACGTGTCTTCGGAGCTATCGACACAAGCGTTTTCAATGACGGTTTCAGACATGGCATGCAGATCTACATTCTCCTCGAAGATTAAATCTTCTACTACGATTCGCTTACCGCTTTTTAAAATCAACGCTCGCTGCATCACATTTTCCAATTCTCTTACATTACCCGGCCATAAATAAGCTTGCATTTTATCTATTGCCTCACGATCGAAAACGGCCTCACATGCCGCGTCGAAACCATGACGCCGCAACAACTCGATAGCCAACGGCACAATATCGCCGGGGCGCTCTCGTAATGCCGGTATCCTCAGTGGAAATACACTCAAACGATAATATAAATCTTCCCTAAATAAGCCCTGCTCGACAGATTGCTTCAATTTTCGATTGGTTGCCGCCAAAATTCTGACGTTCAATTCAATCTTTCTATGACTACCGATGCGTTCCACTTCTTTTTCCTGTAAGACGCGCAGTAATTTAGCTTGTAAACCCAAATCCATCTCGGCTATTTCATCCAGCAGCAATGTGCCATCCTGAGCCAGCTCGAATTTCCCCGGCATTGATTGCACCGCGCCGGTAAAAGCGCCTTTTTCGTAGCCGAACAACATCGCTTCCAACATATTGTCCGGAATTGCGGCACAATTGACCGCGACAAAAGGTCCGCCGCGATACGGCGATTGCTCGTGTATGGCGCGTGCAACAACTTCCTTACCGGTACCGCTTTCTCCCTGCAACAGCACCGTGACATGGGTTTGCGCAACCCGCTCTAACAAACGATAAAGTTGTTGCATCGCCGGATCCGGCCCTATCGTAAAATCCTCAGCCGGCGCATCGACAACGGCAAATGCGGCAACTTTATCGATTAAAGCCGAAGCCTCAAAAGGCTTAACCAAATAATCGACTGCTCCTTCCTGCATCGCCCTAACCGCTTTAGGCACAGTTCCATAAGCCGTCATCAACAATACCGGAAGCCCCGGATGCAAAGCGTGTATGTTGCGCAACAGCTCGAAGCCGTCCATCACCGGCATTTGCACGTCGCTAACAACCAACTTTACTCGGTTACGCTCGAGTTTTGCCAATGCTTCCGTTCCTTTATGCGCCGCCAATACCTGGTATCCTTCAAGTTCTAGCGTATCCGAAAGCGCCTCGCATAGATCGGGATCATCTTCGACAATCAATACATCATATTGCTTCATCATATAACTCCTCGAACTTAGCTTGCCTTCCTGAAAACCCACCGGGTAACGCCGGTTTCGTCTCCCAGGCAATCGGCATCTCCAATTCAAACACAGTCCCCAAACCCGGCACCGAGTCGCAACTCACCTTGCCGTGATGCGCTCTAACGACGCTGTCGACAACGGCAAGCCCTAAACCTGTGCCGCTGCTTTTTGTGGTATAAAAGGGTTCAAAGACCCTTTTATAAAGAGCTTTTTCAATACCCGGCCCGGTATCGTGAACGGTAAAGATAAGTTTTTGTCGCGAAGACCGAACCACCGTCAACGTAACAACACCTTGTCCGGCACAGGCATCAAGGGCATTGTTCAATAAATTCATAATCGCACCACGTAACGCCGGCTCGTTACCTGTCAATATCTCGAAACCTGCCTCATTGTTGATGCTAAATTCAACAGAGTTGCAGCCTGCCACGCGGTCCGCCATTGCGTCTTCAACATTGCCGAGCAAGTCATGCAGCGCGAAAGTCGCCATCGACAAACGCCCTTCCTTCGCGAAAATCAGCATATCGTTTACCTGTCTTTCTAAATAATGCAGGCGCTCGAGAATCTTGCTTGAAAATTGTTGCCGTTTGTTCTCGCCTAAACCAGGCCTTGACATTTGCGAAGCATACAAAATAACGGTTGATAAAGGCGTTCTGACTTGATGGGCCAAGCTCGCGATCATTTCCCCCATGGCCGATAAATTATTTTGCCGATCGACCAAATCTTGCAGGGCCCGCATTTCGCTTACGTCGGATAACAAGACCAGTTGTCCAGCGCCTTCAGTCAATGCGTTATAACTCAAGCCGACACGCTTACCGTTCGGCAATTGTCGCTCGTGGGGATTCTCGGAAACCGCTTTAAGACTGCGCCCGGCGACTTCAGACCACGGTCTTTGCAATAATGGCTCATCTAAATATTCGAGCGCTGTGGGATTATAATCGGCGACTTTGCCGGAAGGATCGATAATCAAAATACCGGCCGGTAAAGCGGCGAGTATTTGCCGTAAACGGGCCGCGATTTTTTCGTTTTCCAATAGCGTTTTAAGTCTCTCGCTACGTGCTGCAGCTAACTCGTCACTCAGCTTTGCGACTTGCCGTTCCAAATTTTGATAGGAAACCGTCAAATCTTGAGACAACTCGTTAAAAAGTCGAAAGGCATCGGCGAGTTGTTCGGTTTTGTTGTGGGATTGTGAAATCGTTGATGAAGACATAAACTGATTGCTCCGGATGGCTCAATCAGTTTAATGCAAAATATGGACCACTTTATTTCATATTTATATTCAATGGCTTATCATCAGACCCTCATTCCCTTCGTCAAAAAGCTGTCGACTTTATCGTTGCAGGTCGTATTTACGAAGCTTTTCGACTAGCGTCGTTCTCTGCATTTTCAAGTGCTTGGCGGCATGCGCAACCACGCCGTTGCATTCTTCCAGAGCCTGACGGATTAAATCGCTTTCCATGTCGCTTAAATATTCCTTCAAATCGATACCTTGCTTCGGTAATTGAAGGACTCCCGAGGTTTCTCCCACCGGGTCGTTACTCTTGCGAACCGCTTCCGGCTCGAATGTCTCTTCCGTAACGATTTTTATGTTCTCCGGTACCACATAATGCTGAAACTTTTCCGGCAAATCCTCTGCGTCAATTAAACCGTTCGGCTTAATTATCGCGAGTCTTTCGATCAAATTAGCCAGCTCCCTCACATTACCCGGCCATTGATGTTGCATTAATAGCGCTATCGCCGTATCGGTCAAACGCACGGAACCGCGATTTTCGGATGCCATTCTCGCTATCAAATCCTTTGCCAATAAAGGTATATCCTCGGCCCTATCTCTCAATGCCGGCATTTCGATCGGAAAAACGTTCAAACGGTAAAACAAATCCTCCCGAAATCGATTTTCTTTAATTTCGTCATCCAATTTTCGATGCGTCGCGGCAATGATACGAACGTTACAATGCATTGTTTTATTGCTACCGACCCGTTCGAATGTCCGCTCTTGCAGTACTCGCAATAGCTTGACTTGCATTGCCATCGGCATATCCCCGATCTCGTCGAGAAATAACGTACCGCCTTCGGCCAATTCAAAACGGCCTTGCCGGGTCGACAACGCACCTGTAAAAGCGCCTTTTTCATGCCCGAATAGCTCGCTCTCCAACAATTCGCCCGGAATTGCACCGCAATTAATCGGCACGAATGGCTGTTTGCTGCGTAGCGACCAGTCATGTACAGTCCTAGCGACAACTTCTTTACCGGTACCCGATTCGCCCAGAATTAATACTGTCGCATCGGACTCGGCAACTTGATCAATGAGTTTACACACATTAACAATCGCCTTGCTATTGCCTTTGAGACGTTGCTTCGACGATAAACGCCGGTCGTAAACCCGTCGATCAAGGGCATGGCGGGGTATTTGTCCGTTATAGATCGAAGCTAATATTTCATCTAATAATTTCTTCAATGCGGCATGAGTGGTCGGCCATTCCAAATGTTGAAACAGCATATCTTCGACTGCCGTAGGCAGCGCCCCGGCAACATCCTTATTTTTCAACAAAACCACCGGCGCTCGCTCGGTCTTCTCCAAAACGGATTTTATAACCGAAGCTTGCTTATCGATCGAATCGCCAATAAAAACGGCAATTAAATCTTCGCCGCAACGTTCGACACCCTCGGTAATAGCGACAGGAAGAGCCATTTCCACCCGATGCTCCATAAATTCAAATACCGCTTTGAATTGAAGCGCTCTGGTTTGATTGTCATCGATCAATAAAATACACGGCCAAGCCATAATTCTTTTTTACCTGAAATATCCGTCTATCTTTGCGCGAGTATCCCGCGCTCTAAAATTTGGACTAGAAAATACGTCGAATGAAGGTTTTTTTCGCATGATGCCAAAAAAATCATCTTCATGCGGTAAGAGATTAGCCTATTTTGATAAAAAATCTTTAACAATTCATGGCAAACGATATGAATTGCACCATCTAAAACCAAGCCATTGTAAAAAAATCCTATACATTTTTTGTTTATACCTTTCACACTTCATATTTCGGCAGTGTCTTAAAGAGGGATCGAGCACCCCGGTGCCGAATTTTGATCTTCGATGGTATAGTTAGCAATCATGCGTTTAAGCCCACCCAATGAACGCCTCGACAAACATAAGCCCACCATTACTAAATTACACGATTTTTCAGTTCGAACTAAGCTGTATCGTCAAGATTTCAAACCCATGGGCGCAAAAAACAAAAACATCGGTTTCAGACTTGACAAAATTTCCTTATTAGAGAAACTAAAGCAGTTTTTTAAAATTAGAGTACCCCCTTGAACGATATTCCCCTTAGTATACTTTTCGGCACACTGGCAATTCTTCTTTTACTCTCTGCGTTTTTTTCCGGATCGGAAACAGCCCTAATGACTCTCAACCGTTATCGGCTGAAACATTTGGTAAAAAAACGCCATCGCGGGGCAACTAAAGCTCACAAACTTCTCAAGCGTCCCGATCGCCTGATCGGACTAATATTATTGGGTAACAATTTCGTTAACGTCCTAGCTTCTTCTATTGTTACCGTCATTTCCATTCGCTTGGGCGGTGAATCGGCCATTGCCATCGGCGCCGGCGCGCTGACCTTGGCCATTTTAATCTTTTCCGAAGTGACGCCAAAGACTTTAGCCGCGATCAGACCTGAATCGTTGGCTTTTCTATCCGCGTGGATTTATGTACCGTTATTAAAAATATTTTATCCGATCGTTTGGGTCGTCAATCTTATCTGCAACCTATTACTTAGAATATTCGGCATTCATGTCTCAATAAACAGACAAGAAACCATTAATAAAGAAGAACTTAGAAGCATCGTGTCGGAGGCCGATAGCTTAATGCCCACCCGTTATCACAACATGATGCTGAGTATTTTGAACTTGGAGTCCGCTACGATCGAAGATGTTATGACGCCGCGCAATGAAATCATCGGCATCGACTTAGAAGACCCTATAGAAACGATTATCGAGGTCCTTCAAAATAGCAAACATACTCGTTTACCCGTCTATAAAAAAAGCATCAATAGAGTACTCGGCTTTTTGCATTTACGAACGGCGCTGTCGTTCACACAGCAGCCTGAATTCGACAAGCAACATATTACAAAAAACCTTATCAAGCCTTATTTCATTCCTGAAAACACGCCTTTACACACGCAAATGCAATATTTCAAGAACGAAAGGATCCGTATCGGACTGGTTGTAGATGAGTACGGCGATGTTTTAGGGCTAGTTACACTAGAAGATTTATTGCAAGAAATCGTGGGCGAATTGGTCAACGAGGACTTGGGTGTCTTCAAGCAATCCGACGGCAGTTACCTGGTCGATGCCAGCTTGACCGTACGGGAATTAAACCGCATCGCCAATTGGGAGCTCCCTACCGAAGGCCCTAAAACAATCAACGGATTGATTATCGAGTTCATGGAAACCATCCCGGAACCGGGAACCAGCTTAAAATTGCACGGCTATCCGGTGGAGATCATCAAACGTAACAAAAACTCAGTCACACAAGTCAAATTTCTTCCGTTCAAGACAGGTCATCATTAACACTATTTTTTGGGCAACAGAATTAATACGGTCTATACTTTATGTCTGATAGTTAAGTACTCGCGGATACCATGGCAAAATTCACCGTTTTTTTCAAAGATAAAGCGATCGATTCGGTATTGTTTGAATCGGGCGTTATGCATATCGGTCGCGACGAAAGCAATGATCTGACACTCAACAGCTTGGCGGTAGCTCCAGCACATGCTGCCGCGATCATTAAGCAAAACGGTTGCCTAATCAAACAACTCAACGATGATTTTCCATTGATCGTCAATGGCGAAAAGCTTAAAGAATCCCTTCTTAATAATAACGACCGCATTACCCTTGGAAAATATTCCCTGATATTCAATACCACAGAGTCGGTGGCTGAAATACCCAAGCACGAAAGTCCCGAGGTTAGCCAGCTGAATCAAGAAATCGGGCAAAACCTGAACCTGCCCGAAGCTAACCTTCAGGTCATGGACGGACAGCATATCGGAAGAATTCTCCCCATGAAAAAAGCCATGACTCGGTTAGGACGAAACGGCGGAGGAATTGCCGTTATCGCCCGACGAAAAGAAGGTTACTTCATTTCGTCGCTGGAAAACAATTCGAGCATGACGATCAATAATCAGCCCTTGGGCGATAAAACCGTAAAACTGAATAACAACGACCTGATTGTCATCGATAATACCACCCTACAGTTCTTTCAAAATCCAAATAAATGAAGACCACCTCACCCACCGACAAACGCCGTTATCATCGTATTTTTTACGACACCCCTGCACAATTGAGCTGCGACGAAATAAACCAGCCTTGCAGACTGGTCGACCTTTCATTGAAGGGTTGCCTGCTTCGATTCGATGGCCCGTGGAAAGGCGACTTGGATAAGATTTATATGCTCACATTCAGCCTTTCCGAGGACTACACCATTGCAATGGCGCTAAGCATATCGCATATCGTCGATGACACTGCCGGATTTAAATGCGAACACATCGACATCGATAGCATCACACACCTGAGACGCCTCGTTGAATTGAATCTTGGCGATAGTGAATTATTAGAACGAGACTTACTTGCGCTGACCGAGCTCGAGCCTTGAGTAGCCTCCAGGCTATCAGCACGCGGAACAAGTTACTCCCTTTATACTCGTCGTAGATCAAAATTCGGCGCCTGGGTGAACGGCAGTCCTCGATAGTCACATCCCATACCTTTTAGTCTTCGACGGTTTTTGGATCAAAAGGAAGTATTAGCATTCAACCTCACCTAATACATCCAATGCCTCGGCCAAATTAGCAACCGGGTAAATCCTTAAACCTTCAATGGCTTTTTTAGGAGCATTACTCTTTGGTATCACCGCCTTCTTAAAGCCGTGCTTAGCCGCATCGTTGATTCGCGCCAAACCGTTCGCAACCGGTCTAATTTCGCCATTCAAACCCAGCTCTCCAAAAAAAAACGTATCATGCGGAATGATTTTATCTTTCAAGCTGGATACGATCCCGACCACAATCGCCAAATCGGAACTGGTTTCGGTAACCTTGATGCCGCCGACCACATTCGCATAAATTTCATCATTGGCGGTAAATATACCGCCGTGTCTCGATAATATCGCCAGCAACATCGCCAACCGATTCTGATCGAAGCCTACTGCCAAGCGCCGGGGATTTCCGTATTGACACTCGGTGACCAATGCTTGAATTTCAACCAACAATGGCCGGGTGCCTTCCCACAGCACAGTTACAACACTACCCGAGGACGGTTTTTCGGCGCGGTTTAGAAACATCGCGGAAGGGTTTTTAACCTCTTTGAGACCGGTACTGTCCATCGCAAAAAAACCCAATTCGCCAACACTACCAAAACGATTCTTATCGGCTCTAAGCACCCTAAATCGAGCATCGTTAGTCGAAGACAACACCACTTGGGTATCGACAATATGACTGAGCGTCATCGGCCCCGCTAACGACTGATCCTTCGTGACATGCCCGACCAAAAACACCGAGACATTATGCCGCTTGGCATATTGAGTCAGGTAACTTGCCGACTCCCTAACTTGAGATACCGACCCCGGTGCCGAGTCGGTATCTTGGGTATACATGACCTGTATCGAATCGACCACTAAAACCTGCGGATTAATGTCGTCCAACACATCGCACACGTTCTGCACCGAAGTTTCCGCGAGCATGTTGATCCGCTCGCCTGACACATTCAATCGGTGGGCCCGCTCGGCGATTTGCTGCAAAGACTCTTCGCCTGAAACATAGAGCACATCAATCCCGCGTCGGGCCATATCGGCAATTGCCTGGAGCAATATGGTACTCTTTCCGGCTCCCGGCGCGCCGCCGATCAGCGTTACGCTGCCTCTGACAACACCGCCGCCCAAAACTCGATCAAACTCAGAAATCCCGGTCGACAGTCGCTCCGCCTGAGCCAAATCAACATCTGATAAGGCTTGCACGGACGACCTAATCCCGGAATAGCCATCCGTTCTCTTATTTCGCTCGGATTTGCCTGCACCAAGCCTCACTTCCTTAATTGAATTCCATGCTCCACAGGCAGTGCATTGACCGTTCCAACGAGGGTAATCGGCACCGCACTCCTCGCATACGAAGGCTGTTTTCGTTTTTTTACTCATATCGGATTAAAAATTACGCAAGAAACAGCCTGCTTAGCCCTACTCTTGTGGGATTCGATAACCGCGCCCGCGCAATGTTTCGATCGGCTTACTTGTCCCGTCGGGATCAAGCTTTTTTCTTAAACGACCAATAAAGACTTCGATCACATTACTATCCCGATCGAAATCCTCTTCATAAATATGTTCAGTCAATACCGACTTTGATATGACTTCGCCTTTACGAAACATCAGGTACTCAAGCACTTTGTATTCAAACGCGGTCAATTCGAGCCTCTCGCCGGATACCCTGACCTCTTGTGCGGCAGTATCCAACTCGATATTCGCGTGCTTTAAAACAGGATGGGCCTTGCCTCCGGAGCGCCTAATCAAGGCATTGAGACGAGCTAACAATTCTTCGTAATGAAAAGGTTTGACTAAATAATCATCGGCGCCGGCTTCAAGGCCTTCCACCTTTTCCTGCCAGCGGCTTCTTGCGGTCAAGATCAATATTGGGATAACCACCTCATCTTTACGCAAACGTTTAATCAATTCGATACCTGAAAAATCGGGAAGACCTATATCAACGATGGCCGCATCGATCGGGTACTCCTTACCCAAATAATAACCGTCACTGCCTTTATTAGCCGTATCAACGGCAAAGCCCTTATCGGTCAAAAATTTTTTGATTTGTTCGCACAGAATTAATTCGTCTTCAACGACTAAAATACGCATCGGTCACTTCCTTTTAGGATCGAGTATGAAAAAACTTCGACAACTGCAGGAAGGGGGTTCGGTGGCTCGATTGACAGGTGTCGGCGGCAGGGAAAGCCGCCGTCAAGCCTACATGGACGTATTCACGGCGCCCTGTCAAGCGAGTCACCGTACCGCAGCAAAGCCTACTACTTGTAGAAGTCATTTTGTGCATGTTCCTTACCTATCCCTACCTAATAATCGCCCTGTTTCTGCATCGATACGCTGATATTGTATTCTGCCGTCGGGTGTCAGGATTTTGATGACATGAACCTTTCGGTCTTCAATCGATTCGGTTTTAGCCCCCAGCACTTTGACTTTGCTGTCTTGACGAACTTGCTTGGTCGCTTCATCCAAACTTACCATCGCGACCATAAATTCGCCCCCGAATGAAACCGAGACAGGTAATAATGCGGTCATCAATACCACTTTGATTAAATTTGTCATTGCTAATCCAGCACCTTAAATTAATATTCGCATTTGCCTTAAAAGCGACCAAGGCAATGAAGTAGACCGAGCTTAAAGGGTTCATCTGAACCCTTACTGAATAAAAGGTTATTGAATCAGCATTTTTTCGCTAAAGACGCCTAGCGACTTACCGAACGACGCACCGATTCTACCCGCTAACTTATCGAGTAAGCGCTCGGGCGGCGTAAAATTAACCAACTTTTCAGCGCCGATAACTTGCTTGGCAACATAATTTACACTACCGAAATCGTCGGCCAGGCCCAATTCAACCCCTTCTTTCCCGGTCCAAACCATACCGGAAAATATCAAGTCAGTCTCCTTTAAACGTGTTCCTCGTCCTTCTTTTACCGCATCGATAAATTGCTGGTGCACTTGGCCGAGCAATTTCTGCATATGCTGAATTTCTTCTTCATCTACCGGTAAAAAAGGGTCGAGCATACCTTTATGTTCCCCGGACGTTAGTAGACGTCGTTCTACCCCCAGCTTATCGAGCGTATCGACAAAGCCGAAACCATTCATCAACACGCCGATCGAACCGATCAGGCTGGCTTGATTCACATAAATTTTATCGGCTGCCGAAGCGACGTAATAGCCGCCGGACGCACAGATATCTCCCACGACCGATATAATCGGCAAGTCGGGATATTCTTTCTTCAATTCCCTGATTTCATGAAAGATATAGTCCGATTGCACAGGGCTCCCACCCGGTGAATTGACATTCAGAATGATGCCGCGCGTACTATTGTCTTTCGCGGCTTGACGCAGCCCCTTGATAATGCGGCCCGCATTAGCATCCTTATCCTCGGCAATCATGCCGACCACATCGATCACCGCGGTATGCCCCTTAATGTCCAAACCCATCCCGATGTCGTCCTTCCACTTTGGAAACATAATTGCCGCAAAAATGGCAACCAAATACAAAAAAGTCAGCATTTTGAAAAAAATGCCCCAGCGCCGTGCTCTTCTTTGTTCCGTTATCGCCGCAAAAGCTAATTTTTCTATCGTTTCCCGCTCCCAACCGTCTTTCCGTTCCGATTTAGAAACGGCCTGGCTGTCATTATTGCTTTCCACTTGTTAACCTCAAATAAATTTCAGTAATTGTGATGTTTGTTCCAAATTAAATAGAGGGTCGTATTGCCGTAACAGTTCCGGACTATGCGCACCGCAAGCAACGGCCGCCGAAACAATTCCCGCATTACGAGCCATTTGCAAATCATGAATCGAATCGCCGACCATCAAGGCTCGTTCGGCCGGAATTTCGAGGCGATCGATGATTTCTTGCAACATGACAGGAGCCGGCTTGGACGCGGTTTCGTCGGCGCAACGAGTGATGTCGAACAAATGCTCGGTACCGGTTTGCATGAGAGCCTTCTGCAAGCCTTTCCGACCCTTTCCAGTAGCCACCGCCAATCGATAACCATTCGTTCTCAGGACATTTAGCATATCGAACACGCCCTTAAACAAATCGGCTCGGCTCAGCTGCTTGGCAAAAAACGCCCTGCCGTAATGCTCGATAAACGTATTCCTGGCGTCCTTATCGGCTTCCGGGAACAGCTGGCGAACAGCATTATCGATGCTCAATCCGATCACATCCTTTGCCGCTTGATCCTCAGGCACCTCAAAACGACATCGAACAGCGGCATCCTGCAAACAATGCACGATCCAATCGATCGTATTGACCAGTGTTCCATCCCAATCAAAAATAATCAAATCAAAGCGTTTAGGAACGAACATCAAACAACTTCTTCAAATGTTGGAAGGGAGGTTCGGTGGCTCGATTGACAGGTGTCGGCAGCAGGGACAGCTGCCGTCAAGCCTACAGGGATGTATTCACGGCGTCCTGTTAAGCGAGTCACCGAACCTCCACAAAGCTTACTGTTTCGAGAAGTTGTTTTATGCATATTCCTTAGTCATCATCATTATTGTTAATTAATGCTTCCATTAGCTTCGGCACGGGCGCGGTAATCTGTAATCGTTGACCGGTAACGGGGTGGACGAATTCCAATCGGTAAGCGTGCAAAAACATTCGCTTAAAACCCATTTTTTTGAACGCCTTATTAACCTCGAAGTCTCCATAACGCTCGTCGCCGATGATCGGATGACCTAGCCATGCGGCATGAACACGAATCTGATGTGTTCGTCCGGTCTTAGGTGACGCTTCGACCAAAGTCGCATTCGGCAATAGCTTGATGCGTCGGAAAAAAGTTTCGGCTTCTTTTCCCGATCGACTCACTTCGACCATACGCTCGCCGCCTTTGTTAACATTTTTTTGCAACGGTGCTGTAACCACCAACTTTTTTCGCGCCCAACGACCCGCTAATACGGCCAAATAGGTTTTTTGAATATCGTCGCCGCGAAACAGTTCATGCAGTTTTCGCAAAGCACTCCTTTTCTTCGCAATCAATAAACAACCGGAAGTATCCCTATCCAAGCGGTGCACTAACTCTAGAAACGGCGCAGCAGGTCTTAATTGCCTAAGCCCTTCGATGACCGCAGAATCCAGTCCGCTACCGCCATGCACGGCAAAACCGGACGGCTTATTGAGCACCAACAGCACATCGTCTTCATACAAAATGTCATGCTCTAGACTGTGTCTTAATGATTGAGGCACAAATGCGTCATTTTCGGTCTCGGCAACGCGTATCGGTGGAATTCTGACGACATCGCCCTCCTTTAAGCGATATTTTACATCCACACGGCCCTTATTGACGCGCACCTCGCCCTTTCGAACAATCCGATAAATCCGACTTTTAGGCACGCCTTTCAGCTTGGCAATCAAAAAGTTATCAAGCCGTTGATCGCAGTTTTCTTCAAAAACTTCAATAAATTGAACGCCTGAATGCGTTTCTTGCTGTACTGGTTTCATCGAATAATGATACCAGTATATTTTATGACATGATTCTTTAAATTGATGAGTGCCGTTAACATTGATATATTAGGCCAGTTTATACAACTAAAATAAACGCTCCGTCCGCCTTATGCGATTAGGAGCCCTAAAAAATTATTCGCTGAACAGTTACTAAACGACTGTTCAGTCATTGGAATTTTGGGTTTTATCGTTCGACCCGTGATGAGCGAAATATAATAATTCCTGTTTAGGAAGGATTTTACAAGAAGACAGGCTTGCGCACATCTATTCGCATCGAATAAATCATGCTGAATAAACAATGCATATTCTTTTGCTTTTCATAACTTAAACGAATGAACGAAAGCAAGCGAGACCGCCAATCATAGGACGGCACAAATATCCGTCCCGACCCTAAAGGCCGCGGCATCGTAACAGCCCATACGAAGGTCTAACGCCGATGTGCAACCTGAATGTCTTAAAAAAATTCTAAACATGGAGCAGGAATAATCAAGGATACCTTAAATGAAAAGAATGCTTATCAATGCCACGCAACCTGAAGAACTGCGTGTCGCTTTGGTAGATGGTCAAAAACTTTATGATTTTGACATTGAAGTCCCTTCAAAAGAACAAAAAAAGTCAAACATTTACAAAGGCATTATTACCCGTATCGAACCTAGCCTAGAAGCCGCTTTCGTGAATTACGGCTCCGAAAAACACGGCTTTTTACCGTTTAAAGAAATCGCTCCGAACTTCCGGCAACGCGCGGAAGGAGACACCTCCGAAGGCGGACGAGCATCGATCAAAGATCAAATCAAGGAAGGCCAAGAAATCGTCGTTCAAATCGAAAAAGAAGAACGCGGAAACAAAGGCGCGGCATTAACCACCTACATCAGCCTCGCCGGAACCTATTTGGTATTGATGCCGAACAACCCGAAAGCCGGCGGTATTTCCAGGCGCATTGAAGGCGATACGCGAAATGAATTGCGTGAAGTCATGACGGCGCTGGAGATTCCCGACACCATGGGCCTGATCGTCCGTACCGCCGGATGCGGCAAGAGCGCCGAAGAGCTGCAATGGGACTTGAATTATCTATTACAACTCTGGGAAGCGATCGAGCGTTCGGCTAGCGAGCACTCCGCACCTTTTTTGATATTCCAAGAAAGCAACGTCATCATCAGGGCCTTACGCGACCATCTACGCGGTAACATTGATGAAATCCTGATCGACAAGGAAGAAGCATTTCACCTGGTGCAAAAGTTTTTGAAACAGGTCATGCCGCACTTTTTGTCCAAAGCGAAACTCTATCAGGATTCGGTACCGTTGTTTAGTCGCTATCAAATCGAATCGCAAATCGAAATCGCCTACGGACGCGAAGTATCGCTGCCATCCGGCGGCTCGATCGTGATCGATCATACCGAAGCATTGACCTCGATCGATATTAACTCGGCACGCGCGACCAAAGGCAGCGACATCGAAGAAACCGCTTTGAATACCAACCTTGAGGCCGCCGATGAAATAGCTCGTCAGTTACGGCTTCGCGATTTGGGCGGTTTGTTCGTTATCGACTTCATCGATATGATGGCTAATAAAAATCAACGCGCAGTCGAAAACCGCTTACGCGATGCGTTAAAAATCGATCGCGCTCGCATACAAACCAGCCGGATTTCGCGATTCGGTTTGCTGGAAATGTCTAGACAACGACTTCGACCTTCGCTAGGTGAATCTACGCAACTGATCTGCCCTCGCTGTAAAGGCCAAGGGACGATTCGTAATGTCGAATCGGTCGCGTTGGCAGTGTTGCGGGTACTGGAAGAAGAAGCGATGAAACCCGGCACCGAAAAAGTCATCGCGCACTTGCCGATCGAAAGCGCGACTTTCCTGCTCAATGAAAAGCGGCCAGCTATCGAATTGATCGAGTCTCGATTAAAAGTCGGCATCGTGATTTTGCCGAGCAAACACCTGGAAACGCCGGCTTACACGATCGACCGGATCAAAGCCAAGGATGCGATCGAGGAAAAACCTAGCTATCTACAAATTAAGGAAGAAGATATTCCGCTTCCTGAATTCGCGCAACAGATCAAACCTAAAGCCGAACAAGCGGCTATTAAGGAATTTCTACCCGATGCACCTGCGCCGGTACAAAACCGCAACACCTCGGCCAGCCTGATTAAGCGCTTTTGGCAAAAATTGGTCGGCGGTAAAGAAGAAACGCCAGCCATGCCCCAGCCAGCCAAAAAACAGGAACGAAAAGAAGGCGAAGAAAGAACGCCGGGCAAAAAACGCGATAACAAACGTGGACCGGGGAGTCGAAACAACCGACCTAAAAGACCCGTCAATAAGCGTGAAACAAAACCTGACGAACAGAAAGAGACCATTACCGAAGAAGTCGCTCAACAACCGGTTGAGCCGGACAAAACTACGAATGAAGCTGTCGAACAACCGGTAAAAAAATCGCCATCCAGAAATGGGAGAAGAGGCCCGAATCGACGCCGCCCTCGGAACCCGAATTACAGAAAACCGGAATCCTCACAACAGAGCGAAACCAGCGGACCGAATGTTCCGACTCAAGCCGATGAAGGCCCGAAATCGGCAGAAGTGGTTAAAACACAAGACGAGAAGCCTCGCCGTGAACAGGACGCTACCGCCGCTAAACCGGACAACACTACCGACAGCAAACCCGCTGTTAAATCCGAAAGCGAATCGGACGCCTAAACTTTAATCCCTTTTAAACTCACGGTTGCCGGGCTAAAAAACCTTGGCAACCGTGATTGCTATACCGCAGCTTAAATTTCGTAATTATTCACCTCCCTATCGTTCTAACGCTCGTCTTTATGCATAAATTGTAGGGTACGCTGCGCGTACCAAAGCCGTGCCCTGGCGGCTCGGTTGGCACATGAATATCGCGGGGTTACCATGGTACGCACAGCGTACCCTACG
>NZ_JBNGHF010000063.1:0-21584 GCF_050611805.1 Methylotuvimicrobium sp. | reverse complement strand
TGTCGGTCTCAGGAAGCTCTTGCCCTGAGCATGTCGAAGGGGGAGCTTCCGGGGTATCTTCCCCAAGCTGGAGCTTGGGAAAGAGCGTGAAATCGTAGATACTTGGCAGAGCGCGGCTTGCAACTCCGTCCAAAACATTACCTACATGGATGGAGGTAAGAGGCGTGAGCAGTAGCGGAAGCTTTTCGACCGTGGCCTAGACAAGCCGAAATGTTTAGACCAAAACAAAACGTTTGGGACGGGTTAAATAACCCGCCCTGCAGAGTATTTTATGAATAATGACGATCCAAGGCATAAGAACCCTTTGGAAAAGTCATTTTTTGCCCTGTCCTTTACCTTCGTTCAACAAGCGATTTTCAATCGCATAACGGATAATTTCAGCATTGGAAGACATCTTCATTTTGCCGAGCAACCGGGTTCGATAGGTACTGACGGTCTTGATACTGAGCGACATCGCCTTGGCGATTTCGGTGAGGCGTTCGCCTCTAGCTATGGCAAGAAAGACTTGATATTCGCGATCGGTCAGTAAGGAATGCAACGGTTTCGATTCGGTCTCGTGCAAATTCCTGACAAGCTGTTCCGCTAAGCTTGCGCTGACAAACTTTCCGCCTTGCGCTAATTTTCGAATCGCCTCGACCAATTGTTCCGGCACACTTTCCTTGCATAAATAACCGTCGGCCCCGGCACGCAATACTCTTATCGCGTATTGATCTTCCGGGTACATGCTCAATACCAAAATGGGCTTGTTCGGCGTATCTAATTTGACCAATTTGATTAATTCTAGAACGTTCTTGCCCGGCATCGCGATATCCAGCAACAAAACATCCCAGCCGTTGGTTCTGATTATCTTCAACGCCTCATCGCCCGTCGCGGCCTCGCCGGATACTTCCATATCGGAAAAATCGGAAAGGATTTGTTTCAATCCCTCCCTGACGATCGCGTGATCGTCGGCAATTATTACTTTAATCATGACTATTTTCCGATTTTGTTGGCTTGATAGGCAACATTAATTTAATGAGAGTCCCCTGCCCGGGATCGCTTTGAATGGTCAACTCGCCCGCGAAATATCGCGCCCGCTCCTGCATGCCTCGAACACCGAAGCCGTCGTTTAAAAGACTTTGTTGTAATGCATCGCCCCGCCCGTTATCGCTTATCGTCATCAACAGATTTTGATCGTCTGCCTCGACAATAATTGAAACCCGACTGGCTTCGGCGTGCTGGATAATATTGGTCAACGCTTCCTGGGCAATACGGAAAACCGCTGTACTGTGGTCCGGGTCCAATCGTAAATCCGCTTTCGGCATTGCCAACAGACAATCGATACCCGATCGCTGCTGAAAATTCTCGGCCAACCATTCGATCGCGGGCAACAACCCAAGATGATCCAGAATACTCGGGCGAAGGTCGGTTATGATTTTTTTTACGGCCTGAATCGCCTCTTCGATTTGCCGGTTCATGACTCCGATTTTTTCCCGGTATTTGCCGTTGTCGGGACATAGCCTTTTATCAAGCCAACTGAGATCCATTTTTAGTACCGTCAGAAAACTGCCCAGTTCGTCATGAATCTCGCGGGCGATACGGGCTCTTTCCTCTTCCCTAATCAATTCCAAATGATTCGACAAGTCCTGATACTGCTTTTTATTCGCTTGCAATTCGGCTTCCGCTCTTTTTCGTTCGGTAATATCCATTACGACAACAAAAATCATCGGACCTTTTTCATCGGTGAAAGGTACGGTCGACACCAGGACATCGGCAAACGTACCGTCGAGCTGGACGATTTTTTCTTCAATAAACGGATTGATCGCCTTATTGACCATGGAATGATGAATGCGCGCCCTTATCAATTCATGATAATCCGGATGAAATAGCTTCAGCGGATGCTTATCCAATAATTCTTCGGGCCGGTCGGCTTTCCAGAGTTTAAGACAGGCCTGGTTGACTTGTTCGATGCGGTCTCCCCCGCGATTGACGAAGATGGCTTCAACGGAGTTTTCGAATAAAGTCCGGTATCGTTCTTCGCTGGTTCGAAGCGCTTTTTCGGCGCGCTTGTTATCGGTCAAATCATGAATCGCCGCGATAAAAAAACGCCGATCGACAGTGAACTCGCTGATACCGAGAGATATCGGAAAAATCGCGCCGTTCCGCTTGCGAGCATATATTTCTTTTCTGCGGACAGAGGAGGTTTTTGCATCGCTGAGCAAATAATCGAGCTGAATATCAGCCCTGTTATTTTTTTCGTCGACCAGCATGTCGTGGATTGCCAAACCCGCCATTATCGAGGCGGGATAACCAAACAACTTCTCGGCAGGCGGATTGGCATTTTCAATCACGCCTTGTTCATCGATAATCAACACCGCATCAAAAACATTTTCGAATATCGCGCGCAGCTTAGCTTCACTTTTCGTGAGCGAAGCTTGCATTTCGCAGCGTTGCGTCACGTCGTTCTGCACGCCGATATAGTGGGTGATTTTGCCTCGGTTATCGCGGATCGGCGAGATATAGACTTCGTTCCAAAACAAACTGCCGTCTTTTCGATAGTTGCGCAAAATCGCATAGCCATCGACGCCGGCATTCAAAGCTTTTCGTAAATTCTCAAGCTCGGGTTGGTCTCGCTCGTTTCGTTGCAAAGTCCGGCAATTTTTCCCCATCAACTCATTAAGAGAGTATCCTGTCATTTTCAAAAATGCATCATTGGCATAAATGATGGCATGGTCGGTATCGGCCAAACCGGTAATGACAATGCCGTTATTGCTGCAATCGATCGCACGTTGCATCAAGCGCATTTTATCTTCGGCGTTGCGCCGCCATGTAATGTCCTGTATCGCGCCATAAATTCGCACCACCTGGCCAATGCGCCAATCCCGGATCGGCAATGCGTGATCGCTGAAATATCGGATATCGCCTTGTTTTGTGATCACTCGATATTCCGAGGTAATTTCGTCGCCGGCCAACAGCTTCTCGTTGCGGCTTTGGACGATTGCGTTATCTTCAGGATGGATGGTCAACTCGTAATTGCGCTGACGGGTTTTCGATGCGTTTGCAGTCGGACCGTATTCGCTCAGGAATTTTTTAAACGGTTCGGTCACCCATTCGAAGACTGGTTTGCCGCCGGGCAAAATCCGCATCGAATAGGCATAATCGGAAGTCAACCTCGAAATGGCAAGATCCCATTTTTCGCAGTATAAAATGTCCGATTCCGATGTTTGACATCCTTTTTTGTCGGCGATTCTCCGTATATATTCTGCAATTGCATCGGCAAGCGAGGCGCGGTTACTTTTTACAATGTAGTCTGTCATGCCTTTTTTAATGGCATCGGCCGCGACGTTTTCGTTCCCGAAAGCGGTTAGCATGTAAACAGGAACACAAGGAAATCGTCGATTGATTTCGGAAAATAACTGCAATCCGTCTGTCCAACCGAGCTTATATTCGGTAACCACTAGATCGAAATCCGGTTGATTCGATTGATTCATAATTTCTTGATATTTCAGGCGATCACTGACTCCAATGAAATCAGCCTCCGGAAATTTTGCCGACAACATATGCTGTGTCAATAGAAATTCGGTCGGGTCTTCGTCAATAATGAGAATTTTCATAAGCGCTAAGAAAGTTATCCGCTAAGTAATTATTCAGCATAAGTCATGTATGAGAAGGTGTCAGGGATTGATTTATAAGGCTGTCTGCAACAGGACGTTGCAGTCAGAGCTTACAGGGATGTATTCACGCGTCCTTAGAAATCAATGCCTGACACCAACCTACCGCATGCGCTGAATAGTTACTCCGCTAGTTTCATTGTTTATCCTAAATTCGGTAGTCAGTCCACGAAAATCAGGAAATACACAAAAGTAATCACTCACTTACATAAATTTCTTGAATCACCTATTGGGTGAGCAATAAGGTGCCGAAACCGACGAGAGGTCCCGACCCAGGTGCGCGATGCGCACCCTACACTATGTATTCGGTAATAGTTGAAAATACCCACCACTCCAGGAAGCACTTATAAATCCAAAGTAAATTGTAGGGTACGCTGCGCGTACCTAATGTCGGCACAAGGGCGGCACATGAGGGCACGTTGAACTACGGGCGGGGCTACTGTGGTACGCACAGCGTACCCTACAGTCTTTACGTTTCGTGATTGGTGTAGTATTCACTTCAACTATTTTAGAAATTGCACACCGAATCAATTTATACCGGTTCAGGCGTGGAAATTGCATCTCTGTTGATACAGCAGTTGTACGATGATTTATCGCTTGCCAAAATGATCGAAAATAAACGGGGATATCAAAAGCATTATGATATCGCGCTAATCCGAAAGCCATTAACTCGCCCCATCTTTGTGCGAAGGCACCAAAACAGGGCAAACCTTTCAGCGCATTACCCGTTCCTTACATCATACGCCCGAAAAGTATTCACCGCTGCTCGTTTCGTTTTTCGCTTTACCCGGAAATCGACTCAATCGAATAGGCTTTAATAGGATAAATATCATGACAATTCGCGTGGCCATCAGTCACAAAACTACCTACCTCTTCGACCGCGCCGTCTCGTTGTCGCCCCATGTGTTTCGCCTGAGACCGGCGGTACATTCGAGAACGCCCATCAAGGGTTATTCGTTGCGTATCGAACCCGAAGATCATTTCATAAATTGGCAGCAGGACCCGTTCGGAAATATTTTGGCCAGGGTCGTGTTTCCGAAAAAAACGCGGTCTCTCAAAGTCGAAGTGGAAGTGATTGCCGACATGACGGTAATCAACCCATTCGATTTTTTTGTCGAGGAATATGCGCAAAAATTTCCTTTTCAATACGACAAACAATTAGCCCGGGAACTAACACCTTTTTTGGAAGTGACCGAAGACGGCCCTTTATTAAAACAATGGGTGGCCGATTTTGATTTGACACCGCGTAACATAAACGATTTTTTGGTCGATTTAAATCGCCAGGTCTTCAAGGATGTCAGCTATAACATTCGCATGGAACCCGGCATTCAAACGCCCGAACAAACGCTCGAAAAACGCAACGGTTCGTGCCGCGATTCGGGTTGGCTATTGGTGCAGATTCTAAGGCATCTAGGACTCGCCGCGCGCTTCGTCTCCGGCTATCTGGTGCAATTGACCGCCGACATGAAATCGCTCGACGGCCCGTCAGGTCCCGAGCACGATTTTACCGATCTGCATGCCTGGGCCGAGGTATATATTCCCGGCGCGGGTTGGATCGGCCTCGACCCGACCTCCGGCTTATTGGCCGGCGAAGGACATATTCCGCTAGCTTGCACGCCCGACCCAGTCAGCGCGGCGCCGGTCACCGGCGCGACCGACAAGTGCGAAGTCGAATTCGAATTCAGCAATACGGTCACGCGCCTACACGAAGACCCGCGTGTCACGAAGCCTTATACCGACGAACAATGGTCTTTTATCGATGCGCTCGGCCAACAAGTCGACGCGCAATTGCAGCAAGACGACGTGCGCTTGACGATGGGCGGCGAGCCGACCTTCGTGTCGATCGACGACATGGAAGGCGCGGAATGGAATACCCGCGCGGACGGCCCGCATAAACGCGAGCGCGCCCAAGCCTTGACCAAGCGTTTGCGCGACGTGTTCGCGCCGGGCGCGATGTTGCATTACGGCCAAGGCAAATGGTATCCGGGCGAGCCTTTGCCGCGTTGGCAATACGGCATCTTTTGGCGCAAGGACGGCACGCCGATTTGGCGCAACCCCGAATTACTGGCCGATATCAAAATCGATTACGGACATGGGCCCGAGCAGGCCAGGCAATTCATCGAACACCTGACCGGCCGTTTGGGTTTGACGCGCAAACACATTTCCGCGGCCTACGAAGACGTTTTTTATCACCTTTGGCAAGAAGAGATGCTGCCGGTTAATATCGACCCGTTGCAGTATCGCTTAAAAGATCCGGCCGAACGCAAAACGTTGGCTAAATTATTGGATACCGGCTTGAATCAACCGGCCGGCTTCGCGCTACCGGTTAAATGGAGTTGGAGCAAACAATCCTGGCAAAGCGGTCCATGGCCATTCAAACGCGGTCAGTTGTTTTTGATTCCGGGTAATTCGCCAATGGGTCTGCGCATGCCTCTCGATAGCTTGCCGTGGATCGCGCCGGAAAAACGCGAAATTACCCATGAGCGCAGTTTGTTTGAGACGCTCCCGGAATTGGGCGATTATTACGGCGAAGTCGCACAGCGCTATAGCCATTTTGAACAAATCGGCGCTATCCATCCGGAAATTCACGAACAAAGCCCGCCTGCCGACGACAAGGACATCGATCTCATAGAAGTGCCGCATACCGCGATTTGTGTCGAAGCTCGCGAAGGACGGGTCCATGTATTTCTGCCGCCTTTGACGATGCTCGAGCATTACCTGGAATTGATCGCGGCAATCGAAGCGACCGCCGACCAATTGTCGATTCCTGTCGTACTCGAGGGCTATGAGCCCCCGCGCGATTACCGCATCGAACGCTTGATGGTCACGCCCGACCCCGGCGTCATCGAAGTCAATATCCATCCATCCCGAAGCTGGAAGCAATTGGCCGACAATACGCATATTCTGTACGATCAGGCGCGCCAAGTCCGCTTAGGCACCGAAAAATTCATGCTGGACGGCCGCCATACCGGCACCGGCGGCGGCAATCACATCACGATCGGCGGCGAAACGCCGGCCGACAGTCCTTTGCTGCGCCGTCCCGACATATTGCGCAGCCTGATCACATATTGGCAGCATCATCCAGGGCTGTCGTATCTATTCTCCGGTATGTTCATCGGTCCGACCAGCCAAGCGCCGCGTGTCGACGAAGGCCGTGATGAAAAACTTTATGAACTGGAGATCGCGTTTCAACAAATCCCCGAAGGCGAAGCGCCTTCGCCATGGTTGATCGATCGCTTGCTGCGGCATTTGCTGACCGATATTACCGGCAACACACACCGAAGCGAGTTTTGTATCGATAAACTGTATTCGCCGGACAGCGCTTCCGGACGTCTCGGCATATTGGAACTGCGCGCCTTCGAAATGCCGCCGCATGAGCGCATGGCGCTGGTTCAAGCTTTATTGCTGCGCTCTCTGGTCGCTTGGTTTTGGCGCGAGCCTTACCGGCATAAATTGGTTCGCTGGGGCACCGAACTTCACGACCGTTTTTTATTGCCGCATTATGTCAGAGAAGACATGCGCCAAGTCGTCGACGATTTGCAACGCGCCGGCTACCCGTTTCAATTAGACTGGTTCGACCCCTTCTTCGAATTCCGTTTTCCACATTACGGCAACACAATCGTCGATGGCGTCGATCTGGAATTGCGTTTTGCGATTGAACCCTGGCATGTTCTAGGCGAGGAAGTCAGCAATACCGGCACGGCACGCTTCGTCGATTCTTCGGTCGAACGATTGCAAGTAAAGGTGACCGGATTGACCGATTCGCGTTATGTGTTGGCCTGTAACGGACGACATGTGCCACTCAGAAATACCGGACGCAAGGATGAATTCGTTGCCGGAATCCGCTACCGGGCATGGCAACCGCCCTCGGCGTTGCATCCGACCATCGGCCCGCATACACCCTTGGTATTCGATATCATCGACACTTGGAACGGGCGCGCGGTCGGCGGCTGTACTTATTATGTCGCCCACCCGGGCGGCCGCAGTTACGAGACCTTTCCGGTCAATGCTTATGAGGCCGAGGCCAGAAGGATTACCCGTTTTTGGAATTACGGCCATACGCCGGGCGAGATCGAAAGACCACCGGTCATTTTGCCGTCCGATAGCGGGGTTAGTTTCATACCGCATAAGAACCCGCCAAGGCCTATGGCCCCGCCGCCCGAGGAGCCTAATAAAGAATATCCGTACACGCTCGATTTGAGGCGGCGATATTAGGATGGCGAGTGTTGGATGCGTTCAAGAACAAAGCAATATTCACCATGAAGCTCATGAAGACAATGAAGAAAAAGACTATAAGATCAACAGTGTAATTTTTCATGTCGCTTCATGATCTTACTGTGAAAGTTCGCGGATTTGAAATCTTAATCTAGTTTTTCGATATTCAACACAATGCCGGTTCCGAAGAGGGGGCGGTTGCTCGATCGACAGGCGTCGGCGGCAGGGAGCCGCCGTCGAGCCTACATGGACGTATTCACGGCGTCCTGTCGGGCGAGTGACCGCACCCTCCCCACCAGAGAACTTTCATTTGCCGAGACGATGGTTAGACCTTCATGAACGATATGGTGAAATAATTTTTTCCAGGATACCCTAACGGAGCCTTTGTGACCCGACTCGATCGAATTAGCCTATGAATAGCGTTCTCGCAAAAGAAATCGGTGCTCAGCACTACGCCACGCAACTGACCGGCTACGATGAAATGTATGCCAATAAAGGCAAGGTACTGCCTTATTGGGAACATTTCATGAAATCGATCGAGCAAATCGGTCGTGACGAATTGGAGCACCGCCGCCGCGAAGCACAACGTTTATTGCGTGAAAACGGCGTAACTTATAACGTTTATGCCGACGCGCAAAGCCTGAGCCGACCATGGAAGCTCGACCCGATTCCGCTGTTGATCAGCAGTGAAGAATGGGCCGTGATCGAGGCCGGCTTGATACAACGCGCCGAATTGTTCAACCTAATATTGAAAGACATTTACGGCGAGCAAAGCCTACTGAAAAAAGGTTTGTTACCGGTTGAACTAGTTTACGGTCATGAAGGTTTCCTAAGACCCTGCGTCGGTACTTTGCCCGATACCGAGCGACAATTATTCTTGTATTCCGCCAACCTTGCACGCGGTCCTGATGGGCGCATGTGGGTACTGGACGATCGCACTCAGGCGCCTTCGGGAGCCGGCTACGCATTAGAAAACCGGTCGGTGATGACTCGCGTACTGCCCGATTTGTTCGGCGAATCGCAAGTCCATCGTCTTGCCGGCTTTTTCCGCGTACTTCGAACCGGATTGGCAAACCGCTCGCCGACGTCCAGGGCCGATTCCAGAATCGTCGTGTTGACGCCGGGTCCTTTCAACGAAACCTATTTCGAGCATGCCTATTTATCATCACAGCTCGGTTACACGCTGGTTCAAGGCGACGATTTGACCGTTCGGGACGGGAAGGTTTGGCTGAAATCGGTGCAAGGACTGCAACAAGTGGACGTCATTTTACGGCGTGTCGACGATTCATTTTGCGATCCCTTGGAATTAAAGTCCATTTCTCGCTTAGGTGTCGCCGGGCTTTTGGAAGCGGTCAGGCGCGGCAATGTCGCGATCGCTAATCCCTTGGGTAGCAGCGTTTTGGAAAACAATGCTTTACTGGCTTTTTTACCCAGACTGTCGCGCCATTTATTAGGCCAGGAATTACTATTGCCGTCGGTGGCCACCTGGTGGTGCGGACAACGCCGGGAATGTAATTTCGTACTGGAAAATCTCGGCCGCTTGGTGATTAAACAAATCGACCGAGCCTCCGGTATTCACGCAGTATTCGGCGCCAACTTGAGCTCGCAGGAAAAAAGTCAATTACGCGCCGCGATTCTGGCGAAACCCTATCTGTATGTCGGTCAGGAACAGGTCGGCTTTTCAACGGTACCGGCTTTCGTGGACGGGCAAATCGCGCCACGCAATGCGATTCTGCGTAATTTCGTCGTCGCCGGTGAAGATGGTTATCAAGCAATGCCCGGCGGCTTGACGCGGGTTTCCCCACTCAAAGATAATTTGGTCGTCTCGAACCAGGCCGGCGGCATCAGTAAAGATACCTGGGTGCTGGCGGACCAGCCCGATCAACAAGTCAGCATTTGGCTACAACCGCGCCGAGATTATATCGTCGAGGCGATCAACGAGCCCTTGCCAAGCCGAGCCGCAGATAATCTGTATTGGGTCGGCCGTAATCTGGAACGCATCGAATCCGCCGCGAGGTTGCTCCGAACCGTGCTGCAAAAATGGCGTGAAGCCCAGGATTACACCGAATACAGCGATGCCGACTGTCTCAAAACCTTATTACGCGCGTTAACCCATGTCACGGTGACCTACCCGGGGTTTGTAAACGGCGACCCGTCATTATTGACGAATCCTTTACCCGAACTAACGGAATTGATCAAAGATGCCGAACGTCACGGCACGATTCCTTCAAGCATTCATGCCTTTACGCAATCCGCCTTTAGCATTCGCGATTTGTGGTCGCAAGATACTTGGCGAAGTATCGACGATATTCGGCGTTGCTGGCGCGCAGGAACATTCAGTCCACCTTTGGAGATCGGTGCTCTACAAAGTAAGTTAGACGATTTGATTTCAGCGATCGTCGCATTTACCGGCTTAACCAGCGAAAGTATGACACGCGAAGCCGGTTGGTTGATGCTGGACGGCGGACGCCGTCTGGAGCGTTGTTTGTCATTGATTGCATTGCTGCGCGCGACGGTCGTGATCAAACAAGAAGAAAGCACCCAATATCAATTATTGGAAGCGGTATTAATGACAACCGACAGCTTGAGCATCTATCAAAGACGGTACCGGTCGTTCGTACAATTACCGATGGTTTTAGAACTACTGGTGCTCGATCAAACGCATCCTCGTTCGCTGGTCTATCAGCTTAATCAACTTTACGACTATGTCAAAGCCTTGCCTCGGGAGCGCGGCAAGGTTCGCATTAGTGCCGAGGAAAAGCTGGTGCTCGAGGCGTTTACCAAAATACGCCTAATCGACATCACCGCGTTAACCAAAACTCGGGAAGACAGCGTTATCTATTCGGCTCTCGACGAAGTGCTGGCGGACACCTCGAAATTAATGTGGCGCACCTCGGAAATGATCGCTAAAGCCTATTTCAGTCATGCCGAAGGGCCGCATCAATTGAATCCGACACAACTGGAGGATGAGTTGTGAAATATCGCATCACCCACATCACGAATTACCATTATGCTCATGAGGTCGGGCTTTGTCAGAATGAAGCCCGATTACAGCCTCGCGATTTTCCGAGGCAGCAATGTTCGGCCAGCCGCTTCGATATCAACCCGGAACCCTCTGACTTTCAGGAACGGCTCGACTTTTTCGGTAATCGAATCGCTTACTTCGCGATTCAAAAACCTCACTCTCAATTAACTGTCACTGCCGTAAGCGAGGTTGAAGTGCTGGCGGAATCCAATCAAGTCTTTCAAGATAACCCTATAAGCTGGGAAGACGCCAGGGACAAATTGTCCGCCAATCCGGCTCAGCAAGCACAGAGTCAATTAACAACGGGGCACGGTTCTTATGAAGCGCTACTCGAGGCAAGGCAATACACGCTCGACTCACCCATGGTGACATCCGGAATCGAATTAGGCGATTATGCCCGTCCTTCATTCGCGCCCGGAGCTCCGCTTATCGATGCGGTGACCGACTTAATGAAGCGCATTTATCAAGATTTTACTTACGACCCGTCCTTCACGACAATTGCTACGCCGTTGGCCGATGTCATGCAGCATCGACGCGGCGTCTGCCAAGATTTTGCGCATCTGGCGATAGGCTGTTTGAGATCGCTCGGCTTAGCGGCCCGCTATATCAGCGGCTACATCGAAACTTTGCCGGCACCGGGTACCGAAAGATTGGTCGGCGCCGACGCATCGCATGCTTGGTTTGCCGTATTCGTGCCGGGCAGCGGCTGGCTGGAATTGGACCCCACTAATAACAAACTCCCCGCAGATCAACATATCACGTTGGCGTGGGGACGCGACTATGCCGATGTCACTCCGCTGAAGGGCATTGCATTCGGCGGCGGCAAACACAGCCTGTCGGTTTCGGTCGACGTGCTGAGGCTAGAAAGTTAAAAACGTGCGGACTATTTCACTTCATTTTACTTAAAGGAAAACCAATGAGTACCATACATCTGATTGGCGGAGAAAAAGGCGGAGTCGGTAAATCCGTCGTTGCCCGATTACTGGCGCAGTATATGATCGACCATGAAATCCCGTTCATCGGTTTCGATACCGATCGCTCACACGGTTCTTTGCTGCGTTTTTATGCCGACTATGCGTCGCCCACTATCGTAGACAACTATGAAAGCCTCGATAAAATCATAGAAACCGCGGCGGAAAACCCGGAGCAGCAAATACTCGTCGATCTTGCTGCGCAAACGCACTATCCCTTGTCTAAATGGTTAGAGGAATCCGGAGTGCTCGAATTGGCCGAAGAACTAGGCGTTACCATTCAATATTGGAATGTCATGGATTCCGGAAAGGATTGCGTCGACCTGCTAGGAAAACTTCTGGATCAATACGATGCGAAATTGAATTATGTCTTGGTTCTGAATCAACTTCGGGATGGTGATTTTACTATTTTGGAACAATCGGGCATCAAAGAACGAGCATTGGGATTAAATGCCAAATTGATCACCTTAAAACGCCTGCATACACCGGTCATGACCAAAGTCGATGCAAACAGCTCGAGTTTTTGGGCGGCTCAAAACAAGACCGTCGACAATCCTAATGCATTGGGCTTACTGGAAAGGCAACGCGTCAAAACTTGGCTAAAACAGGCTTATACCGAATTGAAATCGATTGGTATTTGAATACGCAAAAGCGGACACCCATGAATTATTCGCCTTATACAAGTTGAATATTGACCATGGCCGGATGATAATGAACCGTTAATTATAAAAAATGCGTTTAGAGTTCGATTAAACTAATCGATTCATGGACAAGCAATATTGTAGAATCCAAAATGCATTTTCATAACCCAGATCATTATCATTTCGGCCAAACCACTCCATGAAGAAAGCTCCG
Organism: Methylotuvimicrobium sp.; assembly: GCF_050611805.1. Classification (NCBI taxonomy): domain Bacteria; kingdom Pseudomonadati; phylum Pseudomonadota; class Gammaproteobacteria; order Methylococcales; family Methylococcaceae; genus Methylotuvimicrobium; species Methylotuvimicrobium sp. The sequence continues at coordinate 8,868 of NZ_JBNGHF010000063.1, read as the reverse complement.
CAAAAAGTCCCTTCCGCACCACCCGGCGCTAGTCTAGAAAAAAACGCCTCCTCGCACTTTTCGGCAGGGCGATATAAAAACGCCGCCGAAATCTATAAACAATTGCTAAAACACTCCGATAATCCGGATTGGCGCCGAAAGCTAGCCGAGTGTTATTTGCAAAGAGCATTGAATATGGCGGAAAAAGGAATGCCGAAGGAAGCCGCCGTATTGTGGGAAAATTATTCGGAATGGGCAGAGCCGCCCCTAGCCGCTTTAGAAGCTTATATTTTATGGCTGTTGTCGGTTAAAAACACAGAGAAAGCTTTCGCAAGAATCGATCGAATCGATGCCGAACAACTGGATAAAAACCATCCCGATCTTGCAGTCTGGTTGGGGTTTTTATTGGTTTGCGAATATCCCGATATTGAAGCGCATATACCGCATGACTCGGCTGTAATGCTACATTGGCAAACGGTTCGCGACGCTCTCGAGGCTTACCGGAGCAACCGGCTCGAACATATTGACGAATTACTGAAAAAGCTACCTTTCCGTTCCGCCTTCCGTGACCTTCGGTCCTTACTGAAAGCGCAACTATCCCTTCCGGCGTCGATGGATCAAGCGCGCACCTTATTGTCGAAAATTCCGGATAACTCGCCCTATCGTCCGGCGGCGAATGCTTTGACCGCGTATATGCTTCAAGGATCGGCCTTCGTTGAGGCTTCACTGCAACTCGAAGATAGCCCACGCCGGCTGATCGCCAAGGCCAAAGGTCTATCGAATAAGCAGCTTGAATTGCTCGACGCTATAAACAAGCAACGCAACAATCTGACCGACAAAGCGCAATTCAATTTAACCATCCGCTACCGCGAACTGGTCGGAAACGAAGCGGCGAGCCGCTTTTGCCAAGCCATGCTGGCACGCTACCCCTCCGGACGTAAAGACTATCTAAAAAACTTCGCCGCGAAAGATTCGATCGAAAGCGAGCGTATTCAGGCCTTAATCCACGAAGAAAACAATGACCACGATGAAGCCGAAGGTCACTGGTTGCGTTACATTGACGCATTAAAAACCCAAGGACCGGAAAACCATAAAAAAATCGCCTTGATATACAGACATTTGGCTCAAAAGCTTCCGCCCAGCCTGGCTGTCGAATTTCTCATGGATAGCTTGCAATACGACCCGAACGACCGAGACAGCTATTTAAAAATATTGGATTATTTCGAACAGGAAGACCCGAATCCGGAAGAGCATGCGATATGGCTGGCAAAAGGACTGGAACACCTTCCGAAAGACATCGAGATGCTGGTTTGCGCCGCCAAGTCCGCCATGCGCAAAAAAGCCTTCAAGAAGGCCGCCAAATACGCACAAGACTTGTTGAAAATCGACCCGGTCAATACGTTGGCCAAAGACTTGTTGTTTTCAAGTCACTTAGCGCATGCCCGCAAATTGATTAAAACCCAAAAATTCCATCTAGTCGACAAAGAGCTCCAAGCCGCCGAACAATTATCGATCGATAAGACTCTACTGAGGCAAGCGGACTTAATTCGCGGATTTTATATTTGGGCAGCCGAAGATAAGGACCGCGGTCTCAAATCCATAGCCGATATTCTACAATCAATGAATCTGGGGTCTGCAACCGCCCACTTCCAAGGCTATATCGAGTCGGACTTGATGGATGCCCCCTACGCCCCCATCGCAAAACAATTGCCGGCCGTCAAAGCTTACGAACTATCCGAACCGGAACTACTGCACTTGACAGAATCGGTCGAGCGCTACGGCGAACAACTCGAAAAGCTCGACGTATTGTTCAAAGCGCTCGATAAAATCAAAGCGCCGCTCAAAAAATCGATGAAATTGCTCAATTACGGCGAACAGGCGCTCCTAGCTTGGTGCCAAACGCTCGAAGAGATCGAACATTTCGATTTATTAAAACAATGCGCGAAATCGGCCGATGGCGTCTGGGAAAAACCGATCTGGTCGTATTACCGAGTCGTTGCGGAATGCCAGGGCGATCCGAGCCGCCTCGATATTACCTGGACACTAAGATTGCAAAACGCGATCGAAATTGCTCATGAACAAAAAGACAGTAAGACCGAATTCAAGATTAGACGCTTTATTGAACGCTCCATCGGCTTTCATAATCCATTCGGCTTCGACAGTGAAGACGACTTTTACGAAGACCGTTTTGACGAAGACGAAAGCGGATTCGACCCCGAAATTATCGAGGATTTGTTCGATCATGTGCCGAAGCGGAATATGATCAAAATCGGCAAAAAGTTTGAAGAAATGATGAATAAATCATCGTCGGAACAGCTCATGATGGATGTGATGACGAAATACGCCGGAAGAATCGACCCGAACAAACTCGTCGAATTACTCATGGATCAGAGCTTTCTAGTGGCGATCATGATGCTGGAAGCCGCTCAATCCTTGCGTATCGATATCGACCTAAGTTTCGATGAAATCATCGAATTTTTCCTTGACGACGAACCGTTTTCTTTCCCGTTTGACCCCTACTAACCGACATGACGACACCCTATCAAATTCTCTGCGTTTCCGAACATGCCAACGATACCGAGATCAAGCAAGCTTATTTAAACTTGGTCAAGGAAAACCCGCCCGATCGCGATCAAGAACGCTTTCAGCAAATTCAACACGCCTATGAAACGATCAAAGACAGCGACAGCCGCATTAATTTCGAATTATTTCATTTCCCGGAAACCGGCTTCAATGCCTTGCTGGATCACGCTTTCAAACAAGAATCCGAAATCCAGCCCATGCATCCTGACGACTTCTTCAGATTACTGAATGCCGTCTCAATCGACAAAGCCGTTATGGGCGACATTAAAAACAAGTCATCATGAACACCGAAACACCTCCAACTGAATTGCTTGATACCTTACAGCATTATTTGGAACAAACCGATTTTGCGCATTTGGCGGCGGTCAATCAACCGGATTTGACGGTTTTATTTACCGATATAGCCGGCTTGAAAAGCGAAGTCAAAGCCGAGTCCCGGCAATTCAAGGCAACGCTCGACACACTGACCGATGCCGTGTCCGCTCTTAAAACCGATAATCAAGTATTAGCGGACGAGCTGGCAGCGTCGGCCGAGCGCCTTAAGCAACAAGTAAGAGAGTCTCAGCGCACGCTGCTGCTCGACATTATCGATATTTACGACCGACTCAGCGAAGGCTTTCGAGTACTGCAAAATTACCGCCCGGTCGATGCCTTGTTCAATCATTCGAAAAAACAAGACGTACGTTTTATCAACGGTTTCGCCAAGGGCCAGGAAATCACGCTAAAACGCTTCGAACAGTTGTTGCAGCGACGAAATGTTTTTTCGATCGACTGCGTCGGTAAGCCTTTCGATGCCCATACGATGAAGACGCTCGAAGTCGGCCATGACCCGAAACTGGAAAACGGTATCGTGCTCGAAGAACTCCGCAAGGGTTTTCTATTTGAAGACCAAATACTGAGACCAGCCGAAGTCAAAGTCAATAAACTCTAACATTAGACAAAAACACTATGAATGAAATCATTATCGGAATCGACCTCGGAACGACTAACTCCGAAGTCGCCATTGTCGAAAACGGCAAGGTGCATATCATTACCGACGACGGCAAAAAAATATTACCGTCCGTAGTCGGTATTGATGACAACGGCGAAATACTCGTCGGCGAAACCGCCCGCAACCAATACTTGATTTACCCGGAACGCACCGTCAAATCGATCAAGCGTTTGATGGGACAGGATACCCACATCATCATGGCCGGCCTTGATTACACTCCGCAAGAAATTTCGGCAATCATCTTGAAGCGCCTAAAAGCGATAGCCGAGAAGCATGTCGGCCAATCGATAAGCAAAGCCGTTATTACCGTTCCGGCTTATTTTTCGGACGCGCAACGCCAAGCGACGCGCGAAGCCGGCGAAATCGCAGGTCTGGAAGTGGTGCGGATGATCAATGAACCGACCGCTGCCGCGCTGGTTTACGGTGCCGGCCGAGACGAAGCCAAACGCATGTTGGTATATGATTTGGGCGGCGGCACCTTCGACGTTTCTGTCGTCAATGTCCAAGCCGGCGTCGTCGAAGTCTTATCGAGCCATGGCGACAACCATCTCGGCGGCGACGACTTCGACCAACAAATCGTCAATCATATTCAAGACCATATCAAGGAACAGCACGGCATTAATATTTCCGAGCATAGTAAGGCGTTGGCGCGCATCACGCGCGCGGCCGAAAACGCCAAGCTGGTATTGTCCGACGAACCTTTTGCGCAGATCGAAGAGGAATACCTGCTCGAACACGAAGGCTCACCTATCCATCTGACCCTGGAATTGTCGCGCGGCGATTATGAAGACATGATCGAAGATTACATCAACGCGACGATGGATGCCCTGCATATCGCACTCAAAGGCGCGAAATTGACGGTTTCCGACATCGACGAAATTATCTTGGTCGGCGGCTCGACACGAACACCATGCATTCGCGAGCGCTTATTCGAAGAATTCGGCTTCGAGCCGCACAGCGAAGTCGACCCGGATTTATGCGTGGCCATGGGGGCGGCCACGCAAGCCGCGATGATAGCCGGCCAAGCCATCGATACGGTCTTGGTCGACGTCACGCCTTATACCTACGGCACCAGCGCACTCGGTTTTTTGGACGGCGAACCCTATCCCTACCAATTTGTACCGATCATCCATAAGAACAGCGTATTGCCGACGCGAAAATCAGAGGCATTCATGACCTTTCAAGACGGACAAGAATCGGTCAACGTTAAAATTTATCAAGGCGAAGACCCGGATGCGCTGAACAACATCGAAATCGGCGAATTTACCGTCGAAGATCTCCAGGACGTACCGGCCGGCAATATCATCACGCTGACATTAGCCCTGGATTTAAACGGGATGCTGCATGTTTCTGCCAAGGAAAAAGCAACCGGCCTCGAAAAGTCGATCACGATCAACAATGCGATTTCACGCTTCGAGACCGAAGAACTAGCCGGCGCGAAACGGCGCATCGATAGCCTATTCGGACAAATGGATTCTAGCTCGGACGAGATTGAAACAAGCGATGCGGTTTCACAAAGCAAAGCCGTCGCCGAGGCTCGTCAGCTAATCAAAAAAGCCGAAGCCTTATTCGACACGGTCTCCGATGAAGACAAGGAAGACATGGTCAATTTGATCGAAACTATCACAGACTGTATCGAAGCCGGCGATGAAGGCGCCTTACAAGAGCCTGTCGAACAATTGAACGACATCATTTATTATCTCGAATCGTAATGAAACGCTGCCCTTGCTGTAATGCGCGACTAAGCGACGCGCTCCTTTGCCCGCGTTGCGGGGCCGACTTGAGCCGCGTCCTGCGCTGCGAACAACTAGCCAAGCAATGGCTGGCCTTATCGCTACAAACGCTTGAGGCAGGCCACGCGACAATCGCAGCACATGCCGTCAATCGCTCTTTAAGCTATCGACAAACGCCTGAAGCCCGAATTTTTCGGGAATTTCTGATTCGCCACCAATACAGCGCGCTCTATGACTCTCTAGCACGGCAAGATTGGCCGAGCGTGCGCCGAACAGTCTCGAACTTGCATGTCTTACAGGGTAATAATGAAGCGCTAAGCCGCTTCCAGGAATTTATCGATCATTTGTCTGCCCGCTCGACAAACCATTCCGAACCTTTTAGTCGTTGGCATTTACTGTGAAAGTTCGTAGATTTAGACTCTTTATCTAATTTTTCGATATACGGCGCTCGACAGAGCAAATGCCGGTTCTGGAGAGAGTGCGGTTACTCGACTGACAGGTGTCGGCGGCAGGGCAGATTCTTGCTCCATGCAAAATCTGCATTCATGCCATCCCTGGCAATCTGATAGCCGCCGTCGAACCTACACGGACGTATTCACCCAGCACCTAAATTCCATAGCCCATTGGTTATGGTAACTATCGAGCATAATTCATCCAGCACCTAAATAAGCCATGATTTTGAATCCTTGCCAAAGACCTATGGAATTTAGGTGCTGGATTTAGGTGCTGGGTTCACGGCGTCCTGTCGGGCGAGTTATCGCCCCCTCCGCCACCAGAGAATTTTCATTTGCCGGGGCGATGGACAGGTCATCATGAACGTTACTGTGAAAGTTCGTAGCCCGTATGCAGCGTAAGCGGAATACGGGGATTGCGTGACCTCGAACGTCCCGGATTGCGCATGCGCTCCATCCGGGCTACGCGGTTAAACTTTCATTTTCCGGGGCAAAATGCTTTTTCTTGGCTAATGAAATATCGTATCGTCCGGGTAGAACTCGTCGTCAATCGCGGGATCTCCGGGAATTCTTTTCTCCTCGGCCGCCCATTCGCCCAAATCGATCATTTTGCAGCGTTCGCTGCAAAATGGCTTAAATAGCTGCTGCGCAGTCCATGGAACGGAGCCCCCGCACTGCGGACATTTAACTACCAACGTTTTTTCATTACCGTTCATTAAAATTGACAGCAGGTCAACATAAAAGGAACGTTGTCCTGGCTTTGAGTGGGCCTGGAACCGTCGGGCGCAGGACGCATGAAGCGTATCGTGAAACGGTGCTTGCCGCCGCTAATTTCGGCAAAACAAGGGATGCTTCGGTCAACACTGATTCTGAGCAATTGCAGCGGAAGGCTTTTATCAAGCGAGGACTGATAAAACCCTGCTTCCGCTTCTTCTTCGGTCGGCGTACTACTTTGCCTAATAAACCCTAGAATCATATCGATCGCTTTACGAATATCCTTAAACGGCTTAGTCCATTGCTCTAAGGCTTGTTGCTGAACAGTCTCATCTTGTTCCAGCCAATAATGAAAAGCAGGTAAATCGAACGAGCAAGTTCCGCCCGGTATCGAGCTTCGCTGCGAGATACTTTGAAACAAATCGTTTCCCATCACTTTCAAACCGATCTTTCCGCTAGCGGCGTAGAGGTTATGACTGGTTTGGTTAAGTTCGTCGAGGATTTCATTGACTTTTTCGGCATTGACTCCCTCGCTACCGGCCAGTTGATTCAACACCTTGATATGACGTTCAAGTTCTTTAAGAATTTCCGACTTGAGATCGTTACGACTAAAAATCGTCAGAATATCGAGCAAGGTATTGATTGCCGCCCGCCTATCAGCCATGGTGCTCCCTTCTAAAAAATGTCCCAGTTGTTTAAAAAGCAACTCGAGCCGTATTAAAATTCGGATTCGCTCATTGAGTGGAAATTCGTAGACTATAGGGGAATTCACTGATTAAAAATCCTGCCGTATGCTTAAGTAAAGATACAAATTGTGCAGTTTTTTAACTTGTTCTGCAAGCATGGAATCGGACGTGGCATTGTCGATAAGATCGTTGGCCAGAGCTTTTCGCTGTTCGCGTGTGGCTTGAGAATCAATAATCGCTCGAACAATTTTTTCGTCGAGACAATCTCTCTTTGTTACGCGCTCGATTTGGGTTTCAACAGGACAGTCGACTACCAAAACTCTGTCGACTAAATTGACCATACCGCTTTCAACCAACAAGGGAATGCAAATGATGCAGTAAGATGCGTCAAGCGATGCCACTCGCTTCAATATACTTTGCCGTACCATCGGATGCACAATCGCTTCCAGTTTACGTTTTTGTTCGGTATCGGCAAAAACCAATTCACGCATTGCGCTTCTATCGAGGTTGCCGTCGGCAGCAATCACCCGTTCGCCGAACGCGTGACGAATTTGTTCCAAAGCCTGACTACCTGGTTCGACGACTTCGCGGGCAATATCGTCGGCATCGATTACCGGAACGTTCAGCTTGGAGAATAAATCCGCGATGGTGGTTTTACCGGAACCGATACCGCCGGTCAGGCCGATTTTCAACATGGCTTTATAATCCGGCAAAATTGAGATAAGCCTGATTGATTTTATCGCCCCACAGTAAAGCGATCCACCCGGCCGCTGCCAAATAAGGGCCGAATGGAATTGGAATATTCTTGTCGCGCTTTACCAAAATAACCATCGCGATGCCGGTAACGGCACCGACCAAGGATGACAGCAAAATGATCGGCAGGATATATTGCCAACCCAACCATGCCCCAAACATTGCCAACAGCTTAAAGTCGCCGTATCCCATGCCCTCTTTGCCGGTCAACAGCTTGAAACCATGATAAACCGTCCAAAGCGATAAATAACCGGCTATAGCACCGATAATCGAAGAATGAGTATCGATGAAGATATCGAAAAGACTTAAGAACAAACCCAACCAAAGTAAAGGTAACGTAATCGAATCCGGCAAAAGTTGATGGTCAATATCGATCGCACTCAGCGCAATCAAGGACCAAGTGAGTATGAGAGCGAATAGCGCCTCTACCGAATAACCGAAATGCCAGGCGATTAAAACCGAAAAAAAACCGGTTAATCCCTCGATAACGGGATAACGTTTCGATATCGGCGCATTGCATTGAGCGCAACGGCCTTTCAACAACAAGAAACTGAGTACGGGAATATTTTGATAAGGCTTTATCGGAGTTTCGCAGTGCGGACAACGCGACAATGGAAAGATTAGATTAAATTTCGAGTCGGCCTCTACACTTCCTATACCGTGCTCCGCGCACTGCACATCCCCAGTGGACTGTAGATAATCGATGCACTCGCGGCGCCAACTTTTTTGCATCATAATCGGCAAACGGTAAATAACGACGTTAAGGAAACTACCGACCATGAGACCGATAACACCGGTTAAAGCCATTAGTGCAGCCGGCGAATCGGCGAATATTTCTAGTCCTTGCATGAGTATTTTTTGTTGGTTGTTGAAATTAACGCGGTAAGCGGTAAGCGGTAAGCGGTAAGCGGTAAGCGGTAAGCGGTAAGCGGTAAGCGGTAAGCGGTAAGCGGTAAGCGGTAAGCGGTAAGCGGTAA
>NZ_JBNGHF010000062.1:0-21915 GCF_050611805.1 Methylotuvimicrobium sp. | reverse complement strand
ACCGCTTACCGCTTACCGCTTACCGCTTACCGCTTACCGCTTACCGCTTACCGCTAACGTTGGGATCTTGTAACATTGGATTGCTATGAAAAGTTACCGTGCCTAAATTTAAGGCGTCTTTAAAACCCGGTGTCGAGCGGTTTCCGTGTGGGCAATGCGGCGCGATTTTGAAATATGCGCCCGGTACCGAGCATCAGGTCTGCGAGTATTGCGGATTCGAAAATCATATCGAGCCAAGCGCCGCACCGATTCAGGAATATGACCTGCAGCAAGCTTTGCGGCAATTGGCTCAACCTCAGGCTGAGACGGTTAAGGCGCAGATTCATTGCGATGAATGCGGCGCCGGGTTTCAGTTCGATAGTCATATTCATGCCGGCGAATGCCCGTTTTGCGGTACGCCGATCGTGACGACGACCGCGCAAGCCAAGCCGATTCAGCCGAAATCGCTGCTGCCGTTTGCAATCGGCGAAGCAGAAGCTAAACAGCATTTTCAACGCTGGATCGCGAAGCTATGGTTTGCGCCGAATACGGTCAAAAAATACGCCCGTAGCGATACCAAGTTGACAGGGGTTTATTTGCCTTATTGGACTTTCGATAGCGACACCGAGACCGATTATGTCGGTGAGCGAGGCGATGTCTATTACGTCACGGTACCGGTTCAAGTGGTACGAAATAACCGTACCGTCACCGTTATGCGACGAGTGCCGAAGATACGCTGGACGCCGGTTTCGGGTCGCGTACGGCGTTTTTTTGACGATGTGTTGGTGGGCGCGAGCAAATCGCTGCCGCGTAAGATTCTGGATGCTTTGCAGCCTTGGGATCTCTACAACCTGATGCCTTACGACGAAAAATATTTGAGCGGTTTTCGTAGTGAATATTACCAAATCGAAATCGATGAAGGCTTCGATGCGGCTAAGCAAATCATGGATAGTGTGATTTACCGGGATATCGCGCGCAACATCGGCGGCGATCATCAGCGTATCCATCAGGCAAGAACAAGGCACGACAAAACGACTTACAAGCATTGTTTGCTTCCGGTCTGGTCGGCGGCGTTTCGCCATCGGGATAAATCTTATCGTTTTGTAATCAACGGTCGGACCGGCAAAGTGCAAGGCGAACGGCCTTATAGTGGGTGGAAAATAGGCTTTGCGGTGCTAGCCGCGCTGCTGACGGCTGCCGGTATTTATTATTATCTCGATGCCAGCGGCATGCTGCAGAATATTCAGCAAAGCGATTATGATGTCGCGCCTTATCATCAGCAATGGTGAGGTGATTTAGAGGGGGCTTGGAATCATGAAGACGGCGAATGGGTAGGCTGTCGAAAAAAAAGCCATTTTAGCTAATGTCTGTGTTCCCGCTTTTTAATCCCAAAATATCTTGGAAATTGTTTGTGATCATAGCTATAGAGCGACAGGCGTAGGGTGCGCATCGCGCACCTGAGTCGGGAAATAATGGGTTCGGCGCCGTGGAAAGGTGCGCGATGCGCACCCTACGGCTTCTTACTCCCCGGTGTTAATGCTATAGACACCCGCACGACACGGGCTTTTCGGAATCAGGCAAACAATTTTGCGTTAAATGAGGGTTGCGATTACAATCATTCTATGTTTTAAGTTTCATTTAATTTAAATCTATTGGGTGAAAGAGCGCCGAGTTCAAAAATAACAATGAATAATGCATACATCGGTCGCACAGTCAGCGAAACTCCGTTTCAACTCGAACTACTTGCGGCAAAGACAAGGCAAGCGATAGCTTGTGAATTCAGCAAGGCGTGTCGACTCGGTAGCGATACCGATAACGATGTTCAGGTAACTGGAGACGGGGTTTTACCCCGGCACGCCAAGATTTTTGTTAGTGAAGATAGCGCATTATTCATTGCTGCGATCGACGATGCGCCAATTACCGTTAATGGCACGCTTGCAGACAAACCATTGATGCTGAATAACGGAGATTGGCTTTTATTCGGTTCCACGCCTTTTCAAATCAAGTTTCAATCCAGTCAAGCCGCTGATGAGGTTTTGTCCGGCGACGATGCATCGGCCGGCATTGCACTAACCGGAAAGTCGGTGTTGACGATAGGCCGATTACCTCAATGCGATATTACGATACCTTCGCCGTTGGTGTCCCGCGAACATGCCAAATTAACCAGGGAGTCTACGGGGTGGGTTATCGAGGATTGCGGTAGCACCAACGGAACCTTTGTCAATGCGGTGCGCATCACCGGAAAACAACCGGTGATGGTCAACGACTGGTTGAGTTTCGCCGCGTTCGACTATCGGTTTGACGGGCATGCTATTTTTCCATCGAACCAAGACGGTCAAGTTAAGATAGAGGTGTATCGGTTGACCAAAGAGGTCAAGGATTCGTCGGGTCAGGTTAAACGTTTGTTGGATAGTCTGAGTTTTGCCATTCATCCGGGCGAATTTGTCGGCATTTTCGGCACCAGCGGCTCGGGTAAATCGACGTTGTTGGATGCGCTGAACGGGCGACGGCCTGCCACTAGCGGTGAAATTTTATATAACGAAATCGATTTGTACGGCGCGTTCGATTTGTTTCGTGCGGCGATCGGCTATGTGCCTCAGCAGGACATCGTGCATCGCAAAATCGTTATGCAGCATGCGTTGAAATTTACCGCTAAACTGCGTTTGCCGCCCGATACCTCGGATTTTGAAATGGATGAAAATGTCCTGAAGGTGCTTGAAAAGGTCGGGTTGGCCGAGAAGGCGGGATTGGCTGTCGATACGCCGACACCTTTGAGCGGCGGTCAACTGAAACGCGTTAGTTTGGCGGTGGAATTGGTCGCCAATCCGAATGTGTTGTTTCTGGACGAAGTGACTAGCGGACTGGATGCCGGTACCGATAAAAAAATGATGCAATTGTTTCGGAGTTTGGCCGAGGACAAAAAAACGGTCGTTTGCGTGACTCATACGCTGGAAAATATCGATACCTGTCACCTTGTCTTATTACTGCACCAGGGGCGTTTGGTTTTTTATGGACCGCCTCAAGCCGTGATCGGTTATTTCGGGATCGATCGGTTATCCGATGTCTATGAACTGCTCGAAAGTCGATCGGCTTCGTATTGGGCCGATAAATACCAAGCCTCGAATTTTCACGATACTTATGTCGAAAAGCGTTTGAAACTATCGGAGCAACACGACAATAAAGATGTTCTAAAATCAAACACGCGACCGACGAATAACAAATGGTTGCAGAGTTGGCGCCAAACCAAAACGTTAATGTCGCGTTATTGCGAATTGATTTTGTCGGATCGTAAAAATCTACTAATTTTAATCTTACAGGCGCCGTTGATCGCGTTGATCGTCAGTTTGGTATTCGAGATGGACGATCAGATAGCTCTGCGAGCGGCCAAGCAAAGCCAGATTCTGTTTATCATGGTGTTGTCCGCGATTTGGTTCGGTTGTCTTAATTCCGCACGGGAATTAGTTAAGGAGTTGCCTATTTATATTCGCGAACGCTCGGTAAATTTAGGCTTGGGGCCTTATATCGTTAGTAAATTGATTCCGTTATCGTTGCTTTGTTTTGTGCAATGCTTCTTGTTATTAGGCGTGATCGCGTTATCGATATCGGTGCCGGGCGATCTGGTGCAACGTTTTTTGATTTTGTTTGCATCCGGCATGGCGGCGACGACGATGGGTCTTTGCGTGAGCGCCTTTGTCAATTCCAACGATAAAGCGGTTGCGACGGTGCCGATTTTATTGATTCCGCAGGTCATTTTATCCGGTGCAGTGGTCAATCTCGAAGGCGCCGGGCTCTGGATAGCCAAAACGACGATGATTTCTTATTGGTCTTTCGACGCGATGAAATTGACGCTCGGCGAGGAGATTAGGGCTGTCAAGGATTTAACCGGAACCACGGTCGTATCCATCGCTGGAAGCACAGGGAGCGATTTGGCGGCGATTGCCGGGTTGGGTTTGTTTTTTCTGATCGCGACGGCAATAGGTCTGAAACTCAAGGATGCTAAAAAATAATCGAAGCCGATTTGAACACATATGAATGAAACAGTACAAGAACAGCCTCGTACCTGTCCCAAATGCGATCACCCGGATACGGCCGATGCGATCGCGCAAAATAAATACCGGTGTACGCAATGTCAATACGAAATAGCGCATATCGATACCTCGCCTAACGGCTCGATACGCGGTATTTTCGGTTGGTTGAAAGGCGTCGGCGATTTGATTGGCGATCGCTATATCATCCAAACAGTATTGGGAAAAGGCGGTTTTGGCGCGACTTATCTGGTCGAAGACCAACGCGTGAAAGGAAAACGTTGGGCGCTCAAGGAAATTCCCGAGATGCTGTTCGATGAATATGAAGTCTCGTTGTTGAGCAACCTCGATCACCCCTCGATCCCGATCATTGTCGACCGTTTCAATGAAAAAGGCATGGTCTATTTAGTGTTGAAATTCGGCGGCAGCCGAACCTTGGCCACCGAATGCAAGCGGCTCGGTAGAATTGTCTTTGCGGACCTTAAGGACTGGGTCGTTCAGGTCGGGCAGGTGCTCGAATATCTGCATTCGCGAAATCCGCCGATTATCCATCGGGATTTGAAGCCGGAAAACGTGTTGCTGGACGATGAAAACAGAATCATGCTAATTGATTTCGGCATCGCCAAGGAATCTTCACCCAACGAAATGACCCGTACGTTGGGGAGAGCGGCCTCGTTCGGTTTCAGTCCGCCAGAGCAGGTCATGGGCACCGGTACCGACGTTCGGTCCGATATTTATTCATTGGCGGCCACGGTTTATTTTGCCGCGACCGGTCAAACGCCAGTCGCGGCGCATGAAAGGGTGTCCGGTAAAGCTTTGACGCCTCCCAAACAAATTGCGCCCGAATTGCCGGACGTAATCAACAATATGATTCTTAAAGGATTGAATCTCAATGTCAACGAGCGCCCGCAGACCGTAGCGGAATTCATCGGCGTATTTTCAGCCGGCAGCCCAGTTGACGAGGAGGCTTTGCTGTCTGGTAAAACGGTGCAAATTTCGGATCTGCAATTCGGGCCGGTTATTAAGACCCAAGGGAATCGTTCGCAGCCGATCCCAAGTTCAACGACTCACTATGCCGAAGCCGACAATAGCTCCATAAAAAAGCTGGCGCTTGTGCTTGTCGTTGTCGTAGTGCTGTTTTCTGCTTTTGCCGGCGGCGCCTATTGGCTGTTTTTCAAAGACGGATCGGATGAGGCGCCGATTGCAAGTGTCGGTCCCGAACCCGAGTCTTTACCGCGTGAGACCGGAATTGCCGAAGGGACGGTTCCTGCCGCAATGGATTCGCCGTTTTCCGCTCCCGCCGCTGTTTCGGAGCCTGTCGCGCCTTCGTCAAAGAAGCAATCTGCCGATTCCGGGTTATCGGCGCTGGAAATATTGAATAAACGCAGGACCGTTCAGCCGGAATCCGATAGCAAGTCTTCGGTTAATAAAGCTTCGCAAACACTTGATTCGAATCGCGTTGTTCAGCAACCAAGCGCGCCTCCGAAACCGGTTGCACGGCCTAAACCGAAGCCGAAACCTAAGCCTAAACCGATAGCCAAAACCGAGCCTAAGGAAGATAATTCCGGCTGGGTTATTATTCCGGGACAAACACAAAAAATACGTTAGGCGGGCATTCCGGAACCGAAATTTCACTAGCAAAGGGTATAAAAAGGTTAGTCGTTGTTTATGGGGGAATCGGACATTGAGTCCGATGGGTAAAACACTACTTTATAATGAGGAGTCTACGTCATGATGAAAAATTCAAGACAAACGCAACAGACCGGCAAAAAACGGTTTAACGGGGCAGGGAGCTTTATAGTACCTGTTTTGGTTTTAATGCAAGCCTTGTTTCTTACGGGGCCTGCACATGCCGGCGGCTACGGATTTGCTGCGCCCGGCGGTTACGGCGTTAAAGTCTATCGGGTAAATTATGCCTTGTATCCGTTTGTGCAATTGTATATTCGGACTTTCGATCAAAACATGCAGCCTTTGGTGAATCTCAATGAAATGAATATCGGACTGATGATCAAAGGCAAAAGCTACGATCCGATGAAACGCCAATACGGTATTCAAAGCATCCGCAATCGAAGTGAGGCAACCCGTTCCGTATTAGTAATCGATGCCAGCAAGTCGATGGCGGGAACCGCATCGGAAACCGCGCTCAGAGCCGCTGCCCGCTTTATCGACAGTAAACGGCCCCAGGATGAAGTGGCGATCCTGGCGATACGAGATACCAAAGAAGGCTATGATCTGGTATCTCAATTCGAAAGGGATGCTGGCGCCCTTGCCAGAAGGTTGGCGGATATTCGAATCGATGGTATGAAAAGCCGTATTTACGATAGTATCGGGGCGGCGATTCAGATGTGCGGCATGTCGGCGCAAGGATCGTCAGTGGACCCTTCGGCCGACAATGTCATCGCATCGTGTTCGGTGGTCGTTTTTTCCGACGGACGAGACGAAGGCAGTGCGCTTTCTCGAGAAGAGTTGAATGGCCGAATTACTTCGATGCGGATTCCCATTCCCGTGTATTCGCTTGCTTACGGCAAGAGTTCAGTGGACTATTTTAGAAATCTCGAATCCATATCGAAAAACTCGTTCGGCATCTATTATTCATTAGGCGAAACCTATGACAGGATGCAACGCATCGTCGAAGAAATTCAAAACATTCTCCAAAGCGACTATGTTGTGACCTTCCGATCTTATATTCCGGTTGACGGCGAGCAGCACTCGTTTAAGGTCGGTATCGAATATCCGACAGGTAGCGGTAAATATTATTACGATAATGGTCAATTCGAAGCGATAGAGCCGCCGCCTATCCAAGCGATTGATAACTACCTCAACCTATTGAATCAAAAAATTCCGCTTCTGCCGGATAACGATCCTTTTTATAAAAGGCCGTCTGTACAGTAGCAGCGCTAATCTAATGAGGATTTCATCATGAATCATGCATTCCCAAAAACCGCCCTAAGTGCGGTTGTATGTGCCAGTCTGATCACGGGATGTGCGACTACTCCCGAAAATCAACAAGCCATTGGTGCGGGATTGGGCGCGGTGGCAGCCGGTTTGACGACCGGTCTGTTGACCGGTAATGTCGGCTACGGTTTAGCGGCGGCGGCCGGCGGCGCCGCACTCGGTTGGGGCGCCGTCAAATTAGCGCAATACAGTTCTGAGCAGGTGCGCAGTCCTGCCGAGGACCAATCGCTATACGGGTTTACGCCTGCCGCCAATACCGTGCTGGTCCGTTTGAATAAAGGCACGGCTTCGCCGGATACTGTGACGCCAGGGCAACAAGTCATGGTTGCCAGCGATTATTCATTATCGGTACCGCAAAATCAAAGCATAGCCTCGGTCGAGGAAACCTGGACCTTAAAAAAGGACGGGAAGGTGATTTTCGAGGCCCCGTCTCAAAATGTGCAGCGTTCCGCCGGCGGTTATGCCGTCAATGCGACGATTCCGATACCTAAGAATGCATCGGCCGGTACTTATGTCGTCGAAACCAAAGTGCAAGCCGGCACCAGCAGCGATATCAATCAGGCCGTATTTATCGTTCAATAAGCGCTACTCCCTTTTGATCGAAAAACCGTATAAGAAAAAAGGTATGGGATATGTCTATCGAGGACCGCCGTAAACCCATCCATGGGGGCTTGACGGCAGCAATCCCTGCTGCCGACATCCTCGCTAGCCACACCCCATACCTTCATAAAGTTAGCCATTTTTTGAGTATAAAGGGAGTAATGTTCCGCTTGCGGATAATGAAAAGCAGTGCGCCAAGGACGATTGCAGGGGTGTTTTTTTATTTGCTGATCGGCGGCTGTTTGATTTTAAGGTCGGCTTGGGCAAATTGCTCCGGCGAACAGCAGCATTCCGCGAATGCCGCCTATCGTATAGAACAGGAATGGCCGTTACGGCCGAGCCAGGACGTCGTCAACCGATATCTGCAAACTCTCGGGGAGCGTCTTGTTCCCCGAAACGGGCCTTGGTTAAAGTGGTTCACGCCAATCGATTGGCCGGCTTCGGGATGGCGTTTTTTCACAGTCAGGGATAGCTCGGTCAACGCGTTTTCGATTGGCGACGGACGCACTTATATCACCGAAGGCAGTTTTCATTTCGTCAATAACGAAGCCGAACTCGCGGCGATATTGGCTCATGAAATGGGGCATCAATTAGCCGGTCATTTTTGTCTCCGTTCAGGCGTATCTAGCAAAAAGCATAGGCAAATAGGCACGCTGGTGCAGGTTATCGATATCGATAGGGAAATCGAAGCGGATGCGATCGCATTGGATATTTTGCAGGCCGCCGGTTTTCCGCCTGACGTTTTGCTGAATGTCATTGATCGCTTGCCGGTAAAAGGCGACGCACAGCAGCATCGAACTCGGCTAAATAAGCTATCGAAGCGATTGGAGCCGGGAGTCAATGATAATTTCTCAAGTTCCGTAGAGTTTTTTCGGATAAAGCGATTATTATCCGAATAGGAGCGGGCATGAAATTCGACCTATTTAAACGATTTATTCATAATCAAGCCGAAAAGTCCGATAGGCTGAGTATTCAATTTAGTTGTTTTACTCATCCGGGTAAAGTTAGAAGCAATAACGAAGATAGCTTTTTAGTGCTGCCTGAAATGGGTATTTGGGCCGTTGCAGACGGCATGGGCGGACATAATTGTGGAGAAGTTGCCAGTGCGGTCGGGTTAATGACCTTGCATCGCGAGCTGGCTTCCGGAGCAAAATTGATCGAAGCTATTCAACGCGCGCATCTCGAAATCAAGGAGCAAGCTTTCAAAGATGCCGAAGCCCAAGGGATGGGAATGACCTTGGTCGCGGTACAAATAGAAGAGGGGCGTTATCAAATTGCCTGGGTCGGTGATAGCCGCGCCTATCTCTGGCGGAATAATGGGTTAAGGCAATTGACCAAGGATCATAGCTATGTACAAATGCTGATGGATCAAGGCTTAATCGATGAAGAAAGCGCCAAGACCCACCCCTATAAAAACGTCATCACACAAGCGATCGGCAGCTCCGACCAAGAAGTCGTGCAAGTGGATGTGGTCGAGGAAAAACGCGAGAAGAAGGATATTGTATTACTTTGCAGCGACGGCCTGACCGGTCAAGTACCCGATTCAACAATCGCGACCATACTCGCAGGGGATGGGAGCTTGGATAATAAGGCCGAGCAGCTTTTGGCAGAAGCGTTGGCGAATGCGGCCGACGATAATATTACATTGATTTTGTTGGCCGAATCCCAGACGAACTGTCCGTAAAACCCTAAAGGCTGTCGTCGTCGCGTTAAATTTACAATAATTCCTTCAGCTGATGGAAAGGAACCGGCTTGCCGAACAAATAGCCTTGCACGGTGTCGCAGCCGTATTGTTTGACATAGTCGTATTGAGTTTCGGTTTCGACGCCTTCGGCTACGACCTTTAAATTCAGATTGTGCGCCATTGAGATAATGGTTCGCACGAGCGTTTCGTCATCGGCGTCATGTCCTAGATCATGCACGAATGAACGGTCGATCTTCAATGTATGTAGCGGAAGTTGCTTCAAACGGCTCAGTGATGAATAAGCGGTGCCGAAATCGTCGATGCTTAGCTCGATGCCCAGTGTACAAAGCTGCTCCAAAATTGTACAGGCGTCTATGCTGCCGGGGCCAAATAGGCTTTCGGTAATTTCCAGCTCCAATTTGTCTCCGGGAAAGCCAGTTCGTTGCAAGATTCCGGAGATCACTTCGACAAGGTCTTCGCGAATGAACTGGGCCGGAGACAGGTTGACCGCGAGCCGTAAATCGGCTTCGCCGCCGGTGCAGCACGCCAGCATTTCGCGGCAGGCGTTTTCGAGCATCCATTCGTCGATCAAAGCGATTAGGCCGCATTCTTCGGCCAGCGGAATGAATTCCGAAGGAGCGATTGGTCCTTCTTCAGAATCGGTCCAGCGCGCGAGCGCTTCGACGCTGACGATCGCAAGACTGAGCGTGTCTCTTCTGGGTTGATAATGGATGTTGAATGCGCCCTCTGCAATCGCTTTACGCAACTTGTTTTCGAGAGCCAGACGGCGCACCGCGCGATCATTCATGTCGGACGAGAAGAACGTAAATTGATTGCGGCCCCGGTCTTTCGAACGATACATCGCGGTGTCGGCATTTTTGACGATAGTTTCGGCGTGGTTGCCGTCTTCCGGAAACAGGCTGATGCCGATGCTGGTCGTGATGTGTAAACTGTATCCCTCGATCGGTATCGGTTCGGCGATCGCAGCGATCAGTTTGCTCGCCACTTCGGCGGCATCGGTGCCTTGGCGAATTTGCGTGAGTAAAACCGCGAACTCGTCGCCGCCGAGACGGGCCAGTGTATCGCAGTCTCGAATGCAGGCCAGAAGGCGTTGCGAAACTTGCATGAGTAACTTATCGCCGACCGCATGTCCCAGCGTGTCGTTGATCGTTTTGAACCGGTCGAGATCGAGAAACATCACGGCGAGCCTCTGTCCGTGGCGCCTGGCCTGGTCGATAGCGAGCTTCAAATGGTCGTCGAAAGTGATACGGTTAGCCAAACCGGTCAGCATGTCGTGATAAGCTTGATGTTCCAATTGACGAGTCAATTCGGTTAGTTCGAGCGTGCGTGCTTCGATTCGTTCCTCCAATTCATCGCGCGCCTTCTGCAGTTCGCGGTCACGCAACTGGATTTGCCTCAGCATATCGTTAAAGTCGTCGACTAGCGTGCCGATTTCGTCCGATGAGATTTTTTCCGCGCGCAATCCGTAATCCTGGCCCTCCGAGACGCGGCGAGCGGTCTCGGCGAGTTTTAATATCGGCTCCGAAACCAGTCGTTGTAGGCGGCTAGATAGCAGGAGGGCGGTCGACAGCGACAGCAATAATACGCCTAAGGCAATGATCAGATGGAATGTCTGGCGCTGTTCCCAATGACTTAGATCCGAAATCAGCAGAATGTTGCCGATCTGATGACTGTCGAGCAGTATCGGCGAAACGACGAAAAAATTCCCGTCTATGCGACCGGTTTCTTCGGCGGGAAAGGCGGGAGGAATGCTGTGCTCGTCGCGATCGAAGTGAGCGAACATGACGCCATCGCTCGAAAACAACACTGCAGAAACAATGTCTGCTTCATTCTTGAGACTCTCGAGCGTTTTGTCTGCCGATTCCGCGTCGCCGAACGTCAACGCCGCAATCGAGTTATGGCCGATGACGCCGGCTTGAGCCTGCAAACGCTCAAATATCGCGCTACGCATCGACAGCCAATCGTTTACAGCAAAACCGACGGCCGATAACAACAATGCGCAACTACTGGTCAGTAGCAACATCAGCATTAGTTTTTTTCTGATTGAATTTTTACCGAAGAGCTTCATGGCTTCAGGGGGCTTCGTCGACGATTGTCGCCAATTTCAATAATTGCGAACTCATTTTCAGCCCGGCTTGGCGCGATCGGTTGAGATTAATTTCAAATCCGATGCGCGTGTCGTCTCGCACTAGGCTGATCATGATGTCGCTTCCCGCGTGCAATAATGAGTCGGATTCGGTCAGGTCGGCGATCGTCAAGAGTGGAATGGTCGGGCCGAAACGGGCTTCTTTGAGGTAGCTCCGGAGTTCATTATGGGCGATCAGCAGAATGTGACAAGAGTCGTTCTCGTTTAGGCTGTCGACTCGGGTTATCGAAACATGGCGTCCGCTAACCATTTCTCCTTGAATCAAATCGACTGCTTGATGGATCGGATTGCTGCGATAGAGACAAAGCAATAGCTGTTCGTCCTTGCTTTCGAATGCCTCGGGCGGCCATGAGACGAAACGAGCAATATTCAGGACGAATGCAGCCTTGATGCGGTCGACACGATCGGATTGGGGGTCCGCAGCGGCATTAACAGTGAACAAGAACCACGCGAGCGCGGTGAGCAGCTCTATACGAGGCCGACAAAGGCGCAAGCTTGTTTTAAAACCGCCGCCTCGGGTCTTGATGTCCTTTCTGATCGGCTGTTCAGTCAAGGATCAAAACTCCATTTAAGTTGCCCCCAGATTTCGCGTTCGCTTCGCTCGGTGTTGTACTGTGTGCCGAAATCGGCTGCCGGATCGAAGACCCGGGTGTCGAACACATTATCGATTCCGAAGGCATACGAAAGGTTTTGTGTAATACGGCCGGAGCCGAAAACATTTGCGATCAAGAATTCTCTCGAGTCGTCTCTTCTGAAGGCATTGGTGTCCGGACGGTTGCTGGTATAGAACAGCGAAAAACCAAGATTTTGCCGCTCATAGTAATTGTAATTTAGGTTGAAATTGCCGTTCCATGAGGCTAGATAGGGCACATTGCCTGTTCCCCTGTCCTCGGCATGCAGATAGGAACCACTTAAACGCAGATTCAGAGCATCGATCGGTTGCATGTGGAAAACCGCTTCGACACCGTGTTGCTGCCATGTGTCGGAGCTATTGCGAAAATATTCGTCCGCACCGTTCGGAGTAGGTGTTTCATGAATGTAATCATCAACCTCGTTATAGAACAGCGTGACGTTGATGTTGGCCTGCTCCCATTGATAGAGATAACCGAGTTCCAGCGATCGGATGCGTTCAGGATCGGGGACCGGCGCGACGAAATCGGTGCCTTCCAATACCTTCAGATATTCGCGAAAAGTCGGTGTACGGATCGCCGTACCATAGAGCAGTTTCAAGGTTTGTCGGTCGGTCGGCGTATATACGAGCGCCGCGCGGTAATTAAAGAAATCGCCGAATTCGTCGAAGCGGTCGTAGCGTCCGCCGAGCGTCAAATCGAGTTGTGATGCGATGCTCCATACGTCCTGTACGTACACCGCAAAGTCGTCATTAGTGACATTCGGATTAGTCAATAAGCTTCCGGTTTCCGGTGTATCGAAAAATCCGCGATCGAAACGGAAACGGCGCTCGAAGTCCATATTCGTTGCTTCGGTTCGCAACCAATTGAACCCGAGTGCGAATACATGATCGTCGAAAAGGCGTTTGAAACCGGTCACTGTAGCGCCGGCCATTGCAGCATTTTGATGTTCTTCGTAGCCGAGTTGTTGCGTCTGCTGTTCTTTTTCGAACTCCCGGGCTCTATCCCAGTTGTAGAAAAAATTCGCCTGTATTTTGCCGCCATCGAGGTTGCCGGCTTCATAGAGCGCGGCCAGTGTTAGTGAATCTTCTTCGATAAAGGCATTCTGCGTATCAGGAATAAACAGGAACGGAGTGTTATTACGATAATAATCGGCGGTCAGCGTCAAGCCTTCGAATGGAGCCGCCTTCAAAAACAGGTTCGCATAATCCTCGTCGAGGGGTTGCAATGTTTCGCTGCCAATGAAGCTATTGCGGTCGCTTCTGAACGGAGCATCCTGCTCCAAATAACTGCCGAAGACCTGTAACTGTTTGCTGTTGTAAAGCAGCGTGCCTTTGCCGCGCGCATTACTGCCGCCTTCGGCAGTCGCTTCGATGCGTGAACTCTCGGCGAATTTGCGCGTCGTGACCGAAATGATGCCGCCGTAAGCATTGGCTCCATAGAGCGTCGACGCAGGTCCTAGAATGATTTCGACTTTTTCGATTTTTTCCAATGGAAAGTTGTCGCCGAGTGAGAAATTGCCGTAATAGACATGCTGCCTGCGGATGCCGTCGACCATTAGTACCAGTTTGTCGTTAAAGCGGTCCAGCAAGCCGCGCGCCCAGATTGCTCGGTGCCTTTTGCGATGTTGATTGAGTTGCATTCCGGGGACGAAGGCAAGGAGATCGTCGAGTCGCCGGATGCCGAGTCGGACGAAGGAATCGCGGTTGAAGCTATAAACGGTGCCCGGTGCCTTTGAATATTCTGTAGGTAACAGCGACGCGGCATTGAACACTTCAATATCCATCAATTCCTTGAGCGACATGCCGGTCAAATCGGCTTCGTCGAGGTCGTTGTCCGAGTCGGCTAAGGCGCCGGCATTCGTGAGCAACATCAGCGTAAATAGTCGCGCGCGAGCGTTGAAAAACCTTCCAAAGCGAAAAACGAGCGGCGGATATTCCCTGTTCTCAGAAAGCGGTGGGGGCAAGCGGAAATTCATCTTTATTCTTAACGGCTTTTTAGTGCTTTAGAGTCAAGAGAAGCTATCGCGGTAAGGTCAATTCGGTCGATCGCTGAATAAAAAGTCATTTTACAGGCATCGCGGAAAGTCGGGTGGGCCGAAAAAGGGGGGCGTGGCATCATTCCAGAGGTTGTTTTATTCGGGCCGAGGTGTTTTCTGTTCCGTTTGAAGATCATAATGCGGACCGTTCTTCGAACCGGCAAGTGAGAGGTGCCGAGCAGTCGATGATTCGATTGTGAATGCGATATGAGTTTAAACGAATCATCGTTTGCATTGAAAATAGAAAGATTGTGTCATGTTTGGTATTTTTTGATGACAGCATGGTCGATTGGTTCGAAGCGTCAATGATTTTAGATTGTTAAGTATAGTATTTACTGCGAAATTTAAAATAGAAAATGCAATCCAATGATACATAAGGCCATTCTACGTCATAATGGTGTAAAAAATCTTACGACTAGATTGAAGGCATGATGTGTGTGTTTGTCGAGGCGTCTATCTCTTAAAATCGATCCAGCGCTAAAATATGTGGAAATTAGGTGCTGGATGAATCTAACCATGGGGACTGGGTAGGAGCTTCCTGCAGACAAGCCCTACTTTTTTGCTATGTTCGCGTTAGCAGTTGAAGCAGTTCTCTTACCTGCTAAATAAGACAGTTAGGAAATAGTCAAAATAATTTTTTTTGACATACCGGTAAAGCTAAGAGTTTTAAGGATTTCGTGAAAAATAACTTCCTGGAACTATGAATTTTTTCAATCATTAGTCAATGAGACCTCGATACCATTTATTGTTACTTAGGAATATGCACAAATTTACTTCTACAAGTTTTAGGCATTGTGGTGGTTCGGCGACTCGCTTGACAGGACGCCGTGAACCCAGCACCTAAATCCAGCACCTAAATTCCATAGGTCTTTGGCAATGATTCAAAATCATGGCTTATTTAGGTGCTGGATGAATTATCCAAGATAGTTAACCATAGCCAAAAGGCTATGGAATTTAGGTGCTGGGTGAATACATCCATGTAGGCTCGACGGCGGAATCTGATTGCCATGGATGGCGTGAATGCAGATTTTGCAGGAGCAAAAATCTGCCCTGCCGCCGATGCCTGTCAATCGAGCCACCGAATCCCCTTTCAGCATTTGTCGAAGTTATTTCATGCTCGTTACTTAACACTTTCGGCCTCGAAATCACAATCTCCCACTTAGCGTCCGGGGCTCTTTTTGGGAGCGACGCCTTCGCCGCGATTATCGGAGCTGTTAACGCTCAAACACCAATTGCCTTACCGAATAACGCAGCAATTTAGCACTCGGTAGCTACTTTTGCACAATAGATATATTTATACTTGTGTATAACGGCGAGAGCACCAGCTTGGGAAACACGCCCGGGAAGCTCCAGCTTCCTGAACAGGTTGGAGCTTGGGTAACAGTATTAACCAGGACTGGAGATCGAAATGCGCATTTCAAATCGTAGATCGATTATAAATCCAGGGCTTGGCAATATGCGGAATGATAGCGGATACCCTTCCTTGCCGCCGACACCTTTTTTACCCTCAAATTGGGAATTGCTGCAATCGGGAAACCGAACCTGCCTACTCTACGAACATTAAAAAGTAGAAAAGTTATTTTTGACCAAGTTTTAAAATCTTTATCGCCGCGAATAAATCCTCAAAAGCCGATTCGTTTTCGGTGTCGATCTGTATAGTCATGTTTTGTTCCGGTTCCGTTAATGGCTCGTCCGAGCCGATTTGTAGTTGCAAAATAGATGGGGTGGCTTCGGAGGGGTCGTTGCGTTGCTGTTGCCTGATCTCGATCCGCTCGATTAAGGTTTGTAGGCTTGCTTTAAAATCCAGGATGAGTAGCGGAGCATCGATTTTTTCGGCTAATACAATAAAGTCCGCGCGTTGAGCGTGTTTAAGAAAGGTGGCGTCGACAATGACGCTGAACCCTTCGTTCAGGATGGCATGAGCCGTATCGATCAAGTGCCGATAGGTAATGCGACCGGCTTCGGCGTTATAAATGCCGCTTCCCGTTTCGGAATTCGTTGATTCTTGCGGAGCGAAACCATACAGGCGTTTACGCTCGATATCCGATCGCAGGTGGATTGTGCCAAGCTTTTCCGACAATTTTTCGGCAAAAAAGGATTTGCCGGACCCCGAGAAACCATGCGTGATTAATAACATTGGACTTGATGCTTGAATATGGCGTTCGGCCAAATCGGCATAGGCGTGGTATTCGGCGAGTATGCTATTGCGGTTGCTTGGGTCGGAATCTTGTTGCATTCTCAACAATGCTACCTTGGCGCGAACCAAGGCTCGGTAAACCAAATAATAGCGCAGTAACCCCAAGCCTTGATAATCGCCGGTTTGTTGTAGATAACGATTGAGCAGTCGCCATGCTAATAGTTTGAATTGGCGGTGAATCAAGTCCATGAAGATAAAGGCTATTTCGCTGGAGACATCGATCCAGCGCAGCATTGGATTGAATTCAATACAATCGAAGGGTGTCACCTGACCGTCGAACAGCGCGATATTGCCTAAGTGCAAATCGCCGTGACATTCCCGGATAAAGCCTTGGCGTTTACGTTGACGCATGAGTTCGGCCTTCTGTTGCCATTCGTTTCGAGTCCAGGTATGCAGGCTTTTCAGTCGGCGAATTTCCGCTATGTCGTCCAGCAACGGTTCTATGTGTTGAAAATTTTCTTCACTCCAATGTTTGATATCGTCCGGTTCGCCATAAGGCGATTCAAGACTTGCCGTTTCGGTGTCGGTATGAAATCGGCTGACGATTGAGGCGATGCCGTCAATATCGTCGGTTGTAAGCAGGTCGTTTTCGGCGCGCACACTCATGAGTCCTTGCTGATCGAATTGCCGCATTTTTACAGCATATTCGATTGCCATTCCTGTCCCTCCCATCTCGGGTTTTTTGGCGTTCCCAGTTATCGAAACGACGTCCAAATAAAGCGATGACGCAAAACGGCGGTTAAGCCGTAATTCTTCAAGGCAACAAAATCGACGTTTTTCGAGGGTTGAAAAATCCAGAAATCCGAAATCGACCGGTTTTTTAATTTTATAAGCGAATTCGCCGGTCAGCAGTATCCAAGAGATATGCGTTTCCAATAATTTAATCGTTGCGGTTTCGTGAGGATAGGCTTGACCGTCGAGAAGGGAGTGGATTAAACGTGTGTCAATGGTTTTCGAATTCATGGTTAAACCCGAAGCAGTTTTTTCTGTATGATACCGTTTATTCGAATCGTAGATCAAAATTCGGCACCGGGGACCTGTCAAAGGCCCAGCACCTAAATTCCATAGGTCCTTGGCAATGATTCAAAATCATGGCTTATTTAGGTGCTGGATGAATTATCTAAGACAATTAATCATAGCCAATGGGCTATGGAATTTAGGTGCTGGGTAAATACTTCCATGTAGGCTTGACGGCGGCTTTCCCTGCCGCCGACACCTGTCAATCGAGCCACCGAACCCCCTCCCAGAAGTTGTCGAAGTTATTTCATGCTCGTTCCTTAATCATGAAGCACATGAAGTCATTCAACTTTTGATCCCCAAAATGGGACTTGCTGGAATGATTGGCTTCGGTTGACATTGTTTGTTGCAACAAGCATTATCAGCCAAATTTATTTTAATTAAGACGCACATGAGTAACGACACGTTACAAATTCGTCGTATCGGTATCGATACGTATCATGAAAACGTTGCCTATTTAAACCGGGAATGCGCGTTTTACCGAGCCGAGGGGTTTCAGGCATTGTCGAAAATCAAGGTTTGCGCGAACGGCAATAAACTGTTGGCAGTACTCAATGTCGTGGACGATAGCTCCATCGTGCATTCCGGCGAGCTGGGTCTTTCTGAGCAAGCTTTTCAAAAACTCAATGTTGACGAAGGCGCATTAGTTACGGTTGAACATGCCGAGCCGCCCGTGTCGATGGATGCTGTTCGACGTAAGATTAACGGCGAGCGCTTGAGTCAGGATGATTTTACTAGTATTGCCAAGGATATTGCAGAGACACGCTATTCTAAAATGGAAATGGCTGCTTTTTTGGTCGCGACCGGTCAAAACAATCTCGACCGAGACGAGCTCCTATATTTGACGCGAGCAATGCTGGATTCGGGCGAGCGCATGAATTGGCACGAATCGCTGGTGGCCGACAAGCACTGTATCGGCGGCATACCGGGTAATCGAACTTCGATGTTGGTCGTGCCTATCGTCGCCGCACACGGCATGTTGATCCCGAAAACGTCGAGTCGGGCGATTACGTCGCCGGCCGGTACCGCCGATACGATGGAGGTTTTAGCCGAAGTCAATTTATCTCCTGAACGTTTACACGATATTGTGCGCCAGGAACGCGGCTGTCTAGCATGGGGCGGTACCGCGAAGCTGGCGCCGGTCGACGATCTGTTAATTTCGGTCGAGCGCCCGCTTGGGATCGACTCACAAGGGCAAATGGTAGCCTCGATTCTATCGAAAAAATTGGCGGCGGGTTCCACGCATTTGATCGTCGATATCCCGGTCGGGCCGACCGCAAAAGTTCGGCACATGCGTCAGGCGCTTGCTTTACGCAAGTTATTCGAGTTTGTCGGCGACCAGCTCAATATTCACTTGGAAGTCATGATTACCGATGGTCGCCAACCGGTCGGACGCGGCATCGGTCCGGTACTCGAGGCCCGCGATATCATGCAGGTGTTGGAAAATAATCCCGATGCGCCATTCGATTTGCGCCAAAAATCGCTGCAATTAGCCGGAAGAATTATTGAATTCGATCCCGATGTTAGAGGCGGGCAGGGCTATGCGATTGCGCGGGATATTCTCGATTCGGGCCGAGCAATCGCCAAAATGAACGATTTGATACAGGCTCAAGGCGCAAAAACCATAGACTTTACCCCCGGTATTTTATGTCATGAGGTTTGCGCGGATAAGGCGGGTATCGTGACCCATATCGATAATTTTCAAATGGCCAAGATTGCCCGAATTGCCGGCGCGCCGATGGATAAGAAAGCCGGCGTCGATCTGTTGAAAAAAATCGGCGAAAAGGTACAGAAAGACGAGCCGATTTATCGTGTCTATGCAGGTTTTT
This sequence comes from Methylotuvimicrobium sp., assembly GCF_050611805.1. Lineage (NCBI taxonomy): Bacteria > Pseudomonadati > Pseudomonadota > Gammaproteobacteria > Methylococcales > Methylococcaceae > Methylotuvimicrobium > Methylotuvimicrobium sp. The sequence continues at coordinate 2,795 of NZ_JBNGHF010000062.1, read as the reverse complement.
CGGCGGATTTCAAATTCGCGAAAACGCTAGCGACCGATGATAATGGTTATCGTATCGGCGTCGAGGGGCATGTTTTGAAACCGTTGGTGGCTTTCTAGATAATATGCTGATACTGGCCTTCCCCGATTATTGCGTACAAGCCGAGAGGTTGGCTTGCAGACTTGATTCGCCGTTCGAGCTCATTGGGTTGCATCGCTTTCCCGACGGCGAAAGTTTGGTTCGGCTTCCGGCTGTCTTGCCCGATCATGTTATCGTTTGCCGAAGTCTCGATCGGCCGAACGACAAGCTGGTCGAATTAATGCTGTTTGCCCGGACGGCTAGAGAATTGGGAGCTAAGCGAGTTACCTTAGTAACGCCATACCTTTGTTACATGCGACAGGATATTGCTAACCGACCCGGCGAAGCAGTCAGTCAACGCATTGTCGGCCGGTTGTTGGCTGATTTATTCGATGATGTTCTAACGGTCGATCCGCATCTCCACCGTATTTCTCATTTAAATCAAGCGATTCCGCTTGCAAATGCGGTTTGTTTGTCCGCTGCCGGCGCAATTGGCGATTACTTGAGCAATCAGTTCGACGATGCGATTCTGCTCGGTCCGGACAGCGAATCCGAACAATGGGTATCCGGTATTGCCGCACAAATCGGTTTTGACTATGCGGTAGCCGATAAAATCAGACGCGGCGACCGAGAAGTCGAAGTTACCTTACCCGATAAGGAGTTTAAGGATAAACTTGTCGTTATCATCGATGATATGGCCAGCACAGGAAGGACACTGGCTCGAACGATCGGTTTATTGCAAAATGCCGGTGCGCGTACCGTTTATGCCGCGATTACGCATCCGTTGTTTTGCGGCGATGCCGAGGCGCATATTCGCGCGGCAGGCGTCAAAGAAATTTGGAGTACGGACAGTATCGAACACCCGACATCTTGCATCAAGCTCGATGCGTTGTTGAGTGAAGCGGTCCGGTCGATTTTATAGTCCCAGTTGCATTAACAATAAGGTGATTTCATGCCGACTAAAAAAACTTTGGATAAAACCAAACTCGATCAAATCGTTCTCGATGCACGCCGCGGTCAGGCCGAACGGGAAAAGGGTTACCGCGAAAAAGCGCTGAAAATGTATCCGTGGATTTGCGGCCGTTGCGCGAGGGAATTCGATCACAGCAATGTCAGGGAATTGACTGTGCATCATCGCGATCACAATCATGATAATAATCCGGCGGACGGCAGTAATTGGGAGTTATTGTGTCTGTATTGCCATGACAACGAACATGCCCGCTATGAGCATGCGCATTATAATACCGGTTCAGCCAAAGACAACGGTAAAACTGCGACTTTCAATCCTTTCGCGAATCTCGAGAGTTTATTGAAAGGAAAGCAGTAACGCAGGCTGCTTTGCAAGTTGACCGGAGCCCGGTTGCATGCTTTGCGCGGTCATGTTTAAGGATTTTTTGGCAATGCTATTTTGTACGGTTACGGCTTGCACAGGTTAGGGTAATCCCTTGAAATCATTCATGAGCTTAAAGTGCTTCATGGTTAAACTGCAGAATTTAGGATAATCGGTTTATTTTGTCGAGAAAACCCAGTCGGTTTTTAAAAGCCATCCCATGTTTAAAAAATTCCTAAGCAAAATGACTCCGGCTCAAGCTAAGCAGGATGCCGGTGAGTCGTTGCTCGTTGAATATCGATGGCGGGTTGAACAAGGTCTTATCGAGTATGATCCAGCCCAGGTCGAGGCATTGCATTATCTTCAGGAAATGCTGGATAAATTGACATCCGAAAATCGGTCAGGATTTTTGAGGCTGCCTTCGACGCGCGGAAAACCTTGCAAGAATTTGTATATCTACGGCGGAGTCGGACGAGGCAAGTCGATGTTGATGGATTTATTTTACGACCATTGTCCGATTCAGGAAAAACGCCGGGTTCATTTCCATACGTTCATACTGGAAGTTCATGAGTTTTCTCATCGTTGGCGTCAGGAAAAAAAACAGGACGTCATTCATTCGCTGGCCGCTGAAATTAATGCCTCGACAAAACTGCTTTGTTTCGACGAGTTTCATGTGATTGATGTCGCCAATGCCGTTATTTTGGATCGTTTGTTCAGCCGTTTATTCGATCTCGGTACCGTCGTTGTGACCACTTCAAACCGGCATCCCGATGATTTATACCAAGGCGGATTAGTTCCGGAGCTGTTTTTAAAGTTCATTGAGCTGTTGAAGGCTTCGGCAGATGTTGTTGAGCTCGTTGCCAAACACGATTATCGCTTGACTCGTATTCACGGCGCTGAAATAACCTATTTTTACCCGCTTGACGAACACGCGGCTTCGGCTTTAGAGCAGTGTTACCGCGAAATGACCCATTCGGCACCGCTAAAGCCTTACAGTCTTAAGGTGTTGGGTAGAAATGTCGTACTGAGAGCCGCTCATGGCGATGTGGCGTTGACCACCTTTGATGAAATGTGCCGGCAGCCTTTAGGGCCGGCCGATTATTTGAAAATCGTGCAAGCTTTCAGGGTCGTGATTGTATCCGGCATTCCGAGATTCGGTTTTGATAATCACGACGAGGCCAAGCGTTTTTCGACATTGGTCGATGCTTTGTATTTTCATAAAGTCATTCTTATTTGCAGTGCCGAGGCTCCGGCTAGAGAGCTCTATGACGAGAACATACGCGCATTTTTCCTGAAGCGTACTGTTTCGCGATTGATCGAAATGCAGTCAGATTATTATTTAAAGCGGTGAGGAGTAAGCAGTAAGCAGGAAAGAGGAAAGAGGAAAGAGGAAAGAGGAAAGAGGAAA
>NZ_JBNGHF010000061.1:0-23022 GCF_050611805.1 Methylotuvimicrobium sp. | reverse complement strand
CGGGCTGCATTCCCACGCTGGAGCGTGGGAACGATAGGGGGATGTGAATAATTACCTCAAACCTGCTTTATGAATCCATCGCCTCGACAGTAATAGGAATGCCGGAGAGACTAGAAGCCGGTTTTTCATTTGCATAAACAGGAACCGGCTCCGGAACCATGTCGCCTTCGGTTTTAGGCCCTCTGATCGCTGTCAATAGACCTTTAATCGGGTTTTTCATCATATCTTCTACAGCCGTTGCCTCGTAGCCGCAATGCGCCATACAACTCGCGCATTTCGGATTTTTCGAAGTACCGTATTTTTCCCAAGGCGTTTCATCGAGCAATTGCTGGAAGGTTTCCGCATAACCTTCGTCGGATAACAAATAGCAAGGCTTTTGCCACCCGAATACATTGCGGGTCGGATTGCCCCATGGCGTACAATTATAGCTTTGATTACCGGCCAAAAAGTCTAAATAGAGCGACGAATGATTCAATTTCCATTTACGATTCTTACCGATCTTGAAAATGCCCCGGAATAATTCCTTGACATCGCGCCCTTTGATAAAGATATCTTGTTGCGGCGCACGTTCGTAACTGAATCCCGGCGCAATCGTAATGCCTTCGACACCCAACTCCATCGCGTAATCCAAAAATTCGGCTACTTCTTTCGCATTCTCTCCTTGAAACAGCGTGCAATTGATCGTGACTCTAAAGCCTTTATCGAGCGCTAACTTGATCGCTTCAACCGCTCTATCGAAAACACCGTCTTGACAAACCGATGCATCATGTCTTTCTTTATTACCATCTAAATGAATGGAGAAGGTCAGATATGGAGAAGGCTTATAGTCATCGATCTTCTTCTTCAATAACAGCGCATTCGTACAGAGATAAACGAATTTCTTTCTCGCAACGATGCCTTCGACAATTGCCGGCATATCTTTATGAATTAACGGTTCGCCACCGGGGATCGAAACCATTGGCGCACCACATTCGTCGACCGCTTGCAAACATTCCTCGACCGATAAACGTTTATCTAAAATATCATCCGGATAGTCGATCTTTCCGCATCCTGCGCAAGCCAAATTGCATCGAAACAATGGCTCGAGCATTAAAACCAAAGGATACTTTTTAGCCCCTTTCAGTTTTTGCTTAATAAGATAACTACCAACTGCTAACTGCTGACGTAATGGCACACCCACGGGCATATCCTCCATATTGACTGAATACAAGCAAGGCCGATCATAATCGAGCCTCATAAAACCGAAAAACGACCTGTTGCATGCTTGCAACAGGTCAAAAACATCATGCACCCTTCCTTGAAAACGACATCCGGCGAATCAAAACAACACACCTGAAATACAAGTCCTTATAGAATACAATCATTTATAGATTTACAAGTAGAATACTATCTTTTCGGAATCGACTCCAGTTTTAGCATAATTTTATCGCCTTAAGCGCCAAACCGAAGCACATTGCAGACTATTTGCAAAAATACAACACAAACTTTTAAATAGTTGATTTTTATTCTATATAACAGAGCTGGAGCATAGAATTTTACTCATATTGGCTAGAAAACAACATTGCTTTGCAAAATACCAACAAACAGTCTATCATTGCCGTTAAATTAAGTCTGTATCCAAAACTATCAAGACGAAATCTTAGAAAATAATCATGAGCGCATTACAACCAACACTGGACAAACCGGAGTCATTAACCGGCCTATCCGACGATGAATTTCAGGCATTGCTGCTTGAAGGCGTCTCCAGAACGTTTGCGCTGACTATTCCGCAACTTCCGGATAACCTCTACCGTCCGGTAGCCAATGCCTATCTGCTGTGCCGAATTGTGGACACAGTTGAGGACGAAGTCTCTCTAAGCCCCGACCAAAAAAAAATATTCTGCGAACGTTTTATCGAAACCGTCAAAACCGGTCATGGTGCGAATGATTTTGCCGCCGACCTATCCCCTTTATTGTCGGAGCAAACCATTCCGGCCGAACATACGCTGATCGACCTGACGCCACGCGTCATTCAAATCACACATTCGTTCGATCCGCAACAGATTGAGGCGCTGGCAACTTGCGTCGAAACAATGGCACAAGGCATGCCGATCTTTCAGGCGCAAAATCTAAGCAATGGACTGCCGACCATGGCCGACATGGATAACTACTGTTATTACGTAGCCGGCTGCGTCGGCGAAATGCTCGCCAAACTGTTTTGCCATTACTCGCCCGAGATTGCAGCTCATAGAGAGCGACTACTCGAACTCTCGGTATCGTTCGGACAAGGTCTGCAAATGACCAACATCCTCAAGGATATATGGGACGACGCTGGCCGCGGCGTTTGCTGGCTGCCTCAAGATATTTTCGACGAGACCGGTTTCGACTTATCGACGTTAACGCCGGAAACCGATGACGAGAACTTCCGAAAAGGCCTTGAACACCTAATCAGCATCGCACACGGACACCTGCGTAATGCACTCGCTTATACGCAGCTGATTCCGTCGCACGAAACCGGCATTAGAAACTTCTGTTTATGGGCGCTTGGCATGGCGGTCCTGACCTTGCGAAAAATCAAGCAGCACTTGGACTTTAAACAATCGAATCAAGTCAAAATCACCCGAAACAGTGTCAAGGCAACCATTCTAACAACTCGTCTTACCGGGCGCAGCAACCGGCTGCTGTCCTTATTGTTTAATCTGACCAGCCGCGGGCTCGAATCGCCCGATTGGACTTACCACCCACAATCCCTGAAAGCTAAGTCAGCACTATAAAGGAAGCATTATGTTCACCGACGCCACTACAGAGACCAACACGCGCGACTTGCCCAGCTCCGCCACGGCCATCATCGCCAAGCCTAACGATTTAAACAAAGCCATCGGCAAGGCGCAGGATTACCTGCTAAAGCTGCAGCAACCAGACGGCCATTGGATTTTCGAATTGGAAGCCGATTGCACGATTCCGTCCGAATACATCATGATGATGCACTATTTGGGCGAAATCGACGAAGTACTGCAAGCCAAGATTGCCAATTATCTAAGATCGCGCCAATCCGAGGAAGGCAGTTACCCGATGTTCCCCGGCGGCCCAGGTGATATCAGCGGCAGCGTCAAGGTGTATTATGCACTGAAAATGGCCGGCGATTCGATAGACGCGCCGCACATGCAAAAACTCAAAGATTACATTCTAAGTCAAGGCGGCGCGGCCAGAGCCAATGTATTCACGCGCATCGCGCTGGCGATGTTCGAACAACTGCCTTGGCGCGGCGTGCCTTATATTCCGGTTGAAATCATGCTGCTTCCGAAATGGTTTCCGTTCCATTTGGATAAGGTTTCGTATTGGTCCAGAACGGTCATGGTGCCGCTGTTCGTACTGTGCTCAGAAAAAGCGACGGCGAAGAACCCGAATAAAGTCGACATCCTGGAACTTTTCGTCGTTCATCCGGACAAGGAAAAACATTATTTTCCCGAGCGCACCGCTCTGAACAAATTTTTTCTGTTATTGGATCAACTCGGCCGTGTGACTCGCCCATTGATTCCGAAACGCATGCACCAAAAAGCGCTCGATAAAGCCCAAGATTGGTTTATTGAACGCCTCAACGGCGAAGACGGCCTAGGTGGAATTTTCCCGGCGATGGTCAATGCTTACGAAGCGATGCTGCTGCTCGGGATGCCGAAAGATCATGAACTGGTCGTTACGGCTCGAAAAGCGATCGATAAATTGCTGGTCATCAATGAAAACGACGCCTATTGCCAACCGTGTCTGTCACCCGTCTGGGATACCGGCCTAACAGCCATGGCTTTGCAGGAAGTCGACAAAAACGGTAATCGTGACGCATTGATTCGCGCCTATGATTGGCTAAAATCCAAGCAATTGATAGACGAACCGGGCGACTGGCAAGTAACTAAACCTGACTTGGAAGGCGGCGGCTGGGCGTTTCAATATGCCAACCCACACTATCCCGATGTCGACGACACCGGACTAGTTGCGTTCGCCATGGCCGATTCCAATCTGCCCGAGTTGGACGAGTCGATACACCGCGCGACACGCTGGATCGTCGGCATGCAATCGAAAAACGGCGGCTACGGCGCATTCGATGTCGACAACACTTATTATTACTTGAACGAAATTCCGTTCGCCGACCACGGCGCGTTACTCGACCCGCCTACGGTCGACGTCACCGCGCGCTGCGCGATGCTAATGGCACGCGTTGCAAAAGGCCACGAAGAATACCGTCCGGCACTGCAACGCACAATCGATTATATTCGTAGCGAACAAGAAACGGACGGCTCCTGGTTCGGGCGCTGGGGGACTAACTATATCTACGGTACCTGGTCTGTATTATTGGGCCTTGAGCAAACCGATGTCCCTAAAACCGATCCGATGTATGTCAATGCGGCAAAATGGCTGAAAAACGTGCAACGCGAAGATGGCGGTTGGGGCGAAGACAACTTCAGTTATCATGACGAACAAAACTTTCGCGGAAAATATCGCTTCAGCACCGCTTTCCAAACCGCCTGGGCCATTATCGGCTTGATTGCGGCAGGCGAAGCGCATAGCCCGGAAGTCAAAGCCGGCGTCGAGTTTCTAATGAAAACCCAGCTGACCGACGGTAGCTGGAACGACAAATGCTTTACCGCTCCCGGTTTTCCAAGAGTGTTTTATTTGAAATACCACGGCTACGATAAATTCTTCCCGTTGTGGGCCCTGGCCAAATACCGTAACGCGATCAATAACACGTGATCACGGGGATTATTGCCGCCCTACCGGAAGAATTAAGCACCCTGACTTCGGACAAACCGAAGAAAGGGTGCTGTCACGTCATCGCCGAAAATATCCTTATCATTCAATCCGGCGCCGGCCCGAAAAATGCCGAGCAAGCAGCTGAACAACTGCTCGGTCAAGGAGCCGAACGCCTCATAAGCTGGGGTTGTGCCGCTGCGCTCGCACCTGGCTTGCGCCCAGGCAACCTAACCCTACCCGAACAACTCATTAGCGATGACTTAGAAAGCATCGACATCCGATCTCCCTGGCTTGCTGAAATACAAGCGCTATTAAACGCGCTTACCCCTGTCGCGCATATCAGCCTAGCTTCCAGCAATACGCTTGTCGCCACAAGCAAGGACAAAAAAGAGCTCCATCGAAAAACCGGTGCCGCGGCACTGGACATGGAAAGCGTAGCCATCGCCAAAGTCGCTAAGGCTCACCGAATCGATTTCCTGGCCATTCGATCGATCGCAGACCCCGCCGATATGAGTCTACCTAAAGCCGTCGCGCACGCCTTGGACCCAGACGGCGAAGTCAATATCGCCAAACTGCTTAACTATCTCATCAAACATCCCTTAGAATTACCAAGCCTGATACAATTAGGCCGGCACTTTCATGCATCACAAAAAACATTGAAACAGGCCGCATCGATTTGGCTGCCATCAATCGTTAACTAAAAATCCGCGCACCGCCGGCATGACTCAGCATCACGACACCCTTATTCACAGATTATTACTATGGTGGGACCGCCAAGTCTTACGTTTTCCGTGGACTTTGCTGATTCTGACCACGACTTTGTCCGGCTTTAGTCTGCATTACACGATCAACAACCTCGGATTCAATACCGATACGACGCAAATGTTGTCGCCGGATTTACCCTTTCAGATCAATCGCTTTCGTCTAAACGAAGCCTTTCCCGAAGATGCCGCCGCTATCATGCTGGTGGTCGACGGCGAAACTCCGGAACAAATCTCGCAGGCCGCAGCCGAACTCGCGCAGCGTCTAAGCCGAGACAAGGAACACTTCGAGTCGGCAATAATACCTACCGATAATGCATTTTTTAAGCAACATGCTTTATTATTTCTCAGCCTTGACGAATTAGACGACCTGTCGAAAAAACTGACCGATGCTCAACCGTTCATCGGTTATCTCGCGCAACACTACAACCTGGAAGGCTTATTCGAAATCATTCGTCAAGCACTCGAGGAAAAAGATAAGTCGTTACCGATGAATCTTACGCCGCTGCTGACCGCGATAGACGAAACAATCGACCGTCGACTCAATCAGAACCCTCGTTATTTATCCTGGCAAAACCTACTGGCCGACCACAGACTCAATACCGAGTCCAAACGATCGATCGTCATTGCCAAACCTAAACTGATTTTTACCGACATCATGCCCGCCGATTATGCACTTTCGGCCGCGCGATCCGTAAGTCAATCGATCATGCAAGAAAACCCTGCAGTCCGCATTCGAATTACCGGCGAAACCGCTTTACAACACGAAGAACTCGAAACGGTCAGTGAAGGCGCGATTATTTCAGGCATATTATCGCTGCTTCTCGTTTGTGCCTCGCTATGGTTGAGTTTCCGCTCCGTCAAACTACTCTTGACGACATTGATCGCACTGATCATGGGCCTGATTCTGACTGCCGGCTTCGCCACGATCGCGGTCGGACATTTAAATATTATTTCAGTGGCCTTTGCCGTTTTGTATATCGGACTCGGCGTCGACTACGCCACGCATTTGTGCCTACGCTACAGAGAATGCCGTGCTGCAGGCATGAACAATGAAGGCGCAATTACCGAAAGCATCAACAGCATCGGTTTCTCGTTGTTTTTATGCGCATTGACCACCGCAATAGGCTTTCTCGGATTCATTCCGACCGACTACTCCGGCGTATCCGAATTAGGCATTATTTCCAGCGCCGGCATGTTCATCGGCCTGGGGCTTTCATTATCGATCGTACCTGCTTTATTGAAAGTCATGCCGCTGGGCAAAACCGCCCCGTTTAGATCCTCGCAACTATCATCGGTCATAGCCCATTTTCCGTTTCGTCATGCCAAAGCGATCAGAATCGTCAGCATACTGCTTGCCATTGCCTCGGCCGCGGTACTTACACAATTGGAGTTCGATTCCAGCACATTCAACTTACGCGACCCCAGCCGCGAATCGGCCTCGACATTCAAAGAGCTTTTGTCGTCACGCAATGAATCGCCTTATTCCCTAACCGGCCTTGCAGACAGCCTGGCGGAGGCCGACCGACGCGCCGAAGCGTTGCATGCCTTGCCGACGATTCATGAAGCACTCACCCTATCGAGCTTTGTCGCCAGCGATCAAGAGGACAAACTCTATCGAATCGAAGAGCTGGACATGATTCTCGGCGCCCAACTCAAACAATTCGGCAAACCGTTGCTTGCTAACGATCAGCGCGATGCCGCAATTCGGTTCGCCGTTACGCTACAAAAAGCCATCGATGAAGCAACGACCGCCGTCCCGATTCCGGTACTGGAAACCCTGCTCGCACGAATCAACAGCTATATCGAATTTGCCGACCGACAGCCCGAACCGGATACCGAATACAGCCAATTGGAACAAAACATATTGGGCCTGCTACCTTATACGATGCAGCGCTTGAGCATCAGTTTGACCGCCCAAACTTACGACCTGGAGGACCTGCCGCCTTACATAACCGACCATTGGCAAAGTAAAAACGGCCTTTATAAAATCATGATCACGCCGGAGAAAAACCTGAACATTACCAGTCACCGGCAAGCCTTCGTCAATGACGTACAAAGCATCGATACTAGCGTATCCGGCTTACCGATTATCGATAAAGCCTCAGGCAACGCGATCATACAGTCATTTGTCGAAGCCTTCGCTTGCGCATTCGCAGCGATCGTCGTGCTCATGCTGATCATTACGAGAAACATCCGCGATACGCTATTGATGATTGGATCGCTTCTGCTTGCGACCTTATTGACCGGAGCGACCAATGTCTTGCTCAACAATCCGTTTAATTTCGCCAATATCATCGCCCTGCCGCTGCTGATGGGCATGGGCGTCGACAGCGGCATTCATGTCGTGCACCGACTGCACAGCCACTGGTCGAACGGCGTCGACCTGCTGCAAAGCAGCACCGCACGAGGCGTCTTATTCAGTTCTTTAACAACCTTATGCAGTTTTTCCAGTCTTGCCTTCACGCCTCATCCAGGCACATCCAGCATGGGCTTGTTACTGGCGATCGGCATTTCCTTTACCATCATTTGCACGTTAATCGTGCTGCCTGCGTTCAGCCGGCACAAAATATAAATTTAGAGGTCTTTTTATGTCTTTCAGCATAGCCGAGCTATTAGCGCAACACAGTGAAGATAAATTTGAGTTGCATGAAAAACATTTGAACAATCAAATGGTTCGCGTTTTAAAAACAATCGGATACGACCGCAATTACAAACGCGCGGTCGGCCAATATCTCTACGACGAACAAGGCAACGAATATCTCGACCTGTTGAGCGGCTTCGGCGTATTCGCGATCGGCCGCAACCACCCGACAGTGATCAGCGCCCTGCAAGAAACTCTGACACTCGAATTGCCGAACCTAGTACAACTCGACGTCTCGATATTGAGCGGCTTACTGGCCAAAGAAATCTTGACGACGACGCCGGAAAATCTCGAAAAAATGTTTTTTTGCAACTCGGGCACCGAAGCGGTAGAGGCCGCGATCAAATTCGCGCGCTACACCACCAAGCGCTCGAAAATCGTCTATTGCGAACACGGTTATCACGGCTTAACAATGGGCGCACTCTCGCTGAACGGCGAAAAGATCTTCCGAGAAGGCTTCGGCCCGCTCCTGCCCGACTGCATCGCGATACCGTTCAACGATTTAGCGGCACTCGAACAAGCACTAAGCAACAAAGACGTCGCGGCCTTCATCGTCGAACCAATACAAGGCAAAGGCGTCAACCTACCCGACGACAACTACTTGGTCGAAGTCGAACGCCTCTGTAAAAAATACGGCACGCTATTCGTCGCCGACGAAATCCAAACCGGTATCGGTCGCACCGGTAAATTCTGGGCGATCGATCATTACGGCGCCAAACCCGATATGATCCTGATGTCCAAAGCTCTATCAGGCGGTTTCGTTCCTGTCGGCGCGGTCGCGATGACGCAGCACATCATGGACACCGTCTTCAATCGCATGGACCGCGCAGTCGTGCACGGCTCGACTTTTTCCAAAAACAACATGGCGATGGCGGCAGGACTGGCGGGCCTTGAAGTCATCAAATCGGAAAATCTTGTTGAACAAAGCGCGACAGTCGGCAATGACATCATCGCCAGCCTGAATGCACTGTCGACAAAATACGAATTCTTGAAAGAAGCGCGCGGCAAAGGCTCGATGATCGCAATCGAATTCCACGCCCCGAAAAGCCTGACATTAAAAGCGGCCTGGGCGATGCTGGAAGCAGCCAACAAAGGGCTGTTCTGTCAAATGATCACGATCCCGCTATTCAAGGATCACCGGATTCTAACCCAAGTCGCCGGACACGGCATGAACGTCGTCAAACTGCTGCCGCCGCTCACCTTAACACAAAAAGACCGCGATCATATCGTCAACGCCTTCGACCAAACCATCGCTGCAACCCATCAAGTCCCGGGCACGATCTGGGATTTAGGCAAAAACTTGGCGAGTCATGCGTTGAAGGGCAAAGCTGGGAAATAATTCGTAGTATGTTTGCGGAGTCGGTGAAGGGCTAAAGATATGACCTCATAAGCGCCAACTTAGTGCCTATTCTATGTTGCGTTTATGGCTTTATTCGTCATATCGGTATGGGTTGTCGATAGGATGTGGTGCTACGCATTGCCATCCGTGACCCTGGATTCCGCCAATCCCTGGCGGAATGACGAGTTCCTTCCTTAAGTTGGCGCTTATGAGATATGACCTCTCCCTTTAACAAAGGGGGATTGAGGGGGATTTATCTCCCTTAGCCTATCTTTTCCAAAGAGGTGGACTGAATACTTACCTTTTGATTGCTTAAACGATACCTATGGCAAAGAAATCGACCCCGCCTAATTACAACGACGCAGATGATAAGATGCCGCATGATACGGGCTATAAGTTATTGTTTAGCCATCCGCGACTCGTGCAAGATCTCATCACCGGTTTTGTGCAACCCGAATGGCTGGACAGCATAGACTTTAAAACCCTGGACCCGGTCAAAGCCAGCTTTGCTACCGACGACTTGCGCCAACGCCATGATGATTGTATCTGGCGATTGAAATTCAAAGACACCTGGCTTTATCTTTATTTGTTGTTGGAATTTCAATCCAGCGACGATTATTTTATGGCCAATCGGATCATGACTTATACCGGCCTGCTGTATCAGGATATCATTCGCACGCAAGCCTTAAAGAAAGGCGATAAACTGCCGCCTGTTTTACCAATCGTCATTTACAATGGCACGTCCAACTGGAGCGGGCCCATCGAAATATCGGCATTAATCGACCCGGTGCATCCGGCTCTTCGAGCCTACACGCCGAAGCTGAGCTATTTTTTACTGCAAGAAAATGCCACGCCGAAAGACTATAGCCAAGCACACCCGGATAATTTAGTGGGGCATTTAATCGCCTTGGAGTGGTGTTCCACGCCCGACGAGCTTAGGAAACATATCCAGCTTTTGCAGCATAAGCTCAAAGCAGCGCGGTACCAACCGATTCGACGCTCCTTTGCTATTTGGCTAAGCCGATTATTGCGCGTAAAATTCAAAGAAAAATCCATACCTGAATATCAAGAACTGACCGAGGTAAATGCCATGTTAGCCGAACGCTTGACCGATTGGACATTACAATGGAAAAAAGAAGGGGAGAAAATTGGCGAGAAAAGAGGTGAGAAAAAAGGCGAGAAAATTGGCGAGAAAATTGGCGAGAAAAAAGAGGCTGTTCGCTTGTTGAGTAAACAGATCCGCTTGAAGTACGGCGAATTCCCTAGCTGGGCGGAACATAAAATCGAGCAAGCCGACACCGAACAACTCGAAAACTGGGCTGAACGTATCTTAACGGCTGAAAGTTTAAAAGCGCTGTTGGAGTAACGGGGCGTATTCGTATTTATAGAGCCTGACACCGCAGACCAGCCAGGTAGGTCGGGTTTTAGCGTAGCGTAACTCTGCCTCGTTCCCAAGCTCTAGCTCTCATCGTTATACACAAGTATAAATATACTTATTGTGCAAAAAGCAGCAACCGAGTGCTAACATTGTTGTGTCGTCCGGAAAGGCTATTGCTGTTTGAGCGTTAGCGTCTTCGATAGTCGCGACGAAGGCGTCGCTCCCATAGCGGGCGGCGGATGCTCTGTGGGAGCGATCCCCTGATCGCCCCTCACCTAGCGTTAGGTGAGGAAGGCCGAGAGTGTTAAGTGACAATCAATGGAATCGAGGCCTCATCGACTAAGATTGCAAAAGGATAATTTATGACTTATGTATAACGATGAGAGCTGGAGCTTGGGAAACAGCGAACGCTGCTTGTTTTAGGAGTATAAAATGCCTTTAGCCTATCAAGAACATTACACTTTTGATGACTATCAACACTGGGAAGGCCATTGGGAATTAATCGAAGGCATGCCTTATGCGATGACGCCATCGCCCTCAGTTACTCACCAAATAGTTGCTTTTAACGTAGCAACATCAATCAAGAATGCCTTAAAAAATCAGAAAACCAACTGTTCCGATCGATGTACTATCTTGTTGGAAACCGATTGGCAAATAGCCAATGATACTGTTGTAAGACCCGATGTCATGGTGATTTGTCAGGATATCGACGAAAAAGTCTTGGTAACACCGGATCTAATCATCGAAGTTGTGTCTTCAACCAGCGTGAAACGAGACGAGATCATAAAGCGTGATATCTACCAGCGTGAAGGCTTACCCTACTATATCCTTGTTTATCCGGATGATCGCTTGGCTAAAGTCTATCGTAATGATGCACAAGGATTTATCAAAAAAGGGGATTATTCAGATAAAAAAGCTGAATTCACAATTCACGACTGCAGTTTCAATATTGATTTTGCTACGATCTGGCGATGAAAAAGCTATCCATCACTTTGCTCGCTCCAAAGCTCTAGCTTCACTCAGGGAGGGTTACTCAACCCGTCCCGAACGCTTTGATTTGCTTTTGGCCACGGCCGAAACGCTTAGGATTACGTTGGTATTCGGTAGATGACGACATAGGTACGCGCAGCATCCCTTCTACGACTTAGAAAACTTCACATCCGACGTCTAGCTTATAGTCAAAACCACACGCATAACAACAAATAATTGAACTCAAGCACATTGCTTAAGAACATCATTATCTTTCGCCGAGTAATATTTGTAGTGCGATTGAAACCCTTGATTCCAAATTGGATTTTGCAAAATCTCATTCATATGAATTCTATAAGGGAAACGCTGTCCATTTAATTCACACGAATCGCCGATTTGATCCATTTTAAAATTTTCTTTAGTGATCAAGCGATATAACATCTTTGTCGTTAAAAAATACCAGTTGTGAATTCGATTTTCAGCACAATACAAAGATGCGGCACGGAACATACCCCATATGACACTACGGTTCAAACGACGTTGATTACACAAGTAATCAACGTCATCATTCGCGCCATGTTTTTCAGTCAATCCTGTCGGTGGCTCGCCATCACTGGAACGCCGCCGAATTTCTTTAATTACGCACAACCGGGATATCTCCACCGATCTATGTAAATCCGACTTGATAACCCCATTGCTAAGCCTACAATGTTTTTCCAGAGGCAAATAGCCTAGCTCCGGTAAGATTAATCGCATAGCACCGACAAAGTGGCCGGTTAATTTATTTTTCACTATGAAATGAACCGAATGCTTATCCCACTCATCCATTTCTAATTGGGCACCGTTTGATGTTTTTTCAAACCCCATCTCCTCACAATAAACTTGATAACGGATATTGTAATGGATCTGCTTTGACTCATCGTTATCGGCAAGATAAACGTCAAAATAATCATCGAACATCATAAAATACACCTTACAGCAGTACCGGGCTTTAAAAAATAAATCTTTGAAACTATCTTGAAATTGGGCGAAGCATCAAATCTTACGCCTAAAAGCAAGAAATAAAGTATCTGCTAATATTAAAACTAGATTGAACCACCAATAACTTTCAAAATCTATATACAGCGACGAAAGCGTAGACTTTTCCGGGTAGCGCAGTCTAAATTAACAAAATGTAGCAACAAAGCTTTCCACAGATGAGCCCCTATTGCGCATATCAACACGCTCCGCTCGTCCAATATCATTGACTATGCCAATCTATTTTGCTCCTTGCAAAACCCGAACAATCCTTTTCGCTAGAATACAGGCTTAATAGCGCCTTACAAAGAAGTTTCCAACTTAAACTTTAGAAAGGATCCTAAAGGCCTCGCATTTCAGGCATGAGAACAGCTTCGACCGCTAATTCGTAGCAAGCCTAAATTTTAGAATATACGATAAACCTATCTTATTAAGCTCAGCTTAAAAAACAAAAAAATTGCTAAGACCTCTACACTAAATAGAAAAAAGCTAGAACTTTTAGATATTTGTATATAATCAAGCAAGATCAAACAAAAAAGTTAAGACAAACCACTCAACCGGCGCTACAAGCAAACAGTTAGAAAACAGTTAGAAATAAGCCTGAGCATAAAAACAAACGGAAAATACCGTTAATTCCTTCTCCAAACCAACTTAAAGCTTACGTGCTTTTCAAAATAAACGATAATAATGACATTTCCTTGACTTAAGCAAACACAATGATACTCAGGAAATTTTATTTAATGGCGCCTCTCTCTAATCGGAGACTGTAAATGGATAATAATGAAAAACAATCCTTAGTAGACAACTTCGAGCGCTACTTTTCAGTCGAGCTCGCGGAGACTCAAGTACAAAAAAACTTGGCATTCGGAATCCGCTACCGGGTTTATTGCCAAGAATTTCATTACGAAAAACCGAACAAGGAAGAACTCGAATATGACGAATTCGACGAACGCTCGAAACACTGCCTAATCATTCATCAAAATAGCGGTTTACCTGCCGGTTGCGTGCGCCTGGTACCAACTTTCGACAACCGCAAAAAAGACCCTCTACCTTTTGAAAAACATTGCCTGAATAGTCTAGACGAAAGCTTTATCGAACAATTAGCGCTCGACCGGCAACATGTCTGTGAAATCTCAAGACTCGCTGTCGACGGAATATTCAGACGCCGTCCGGGCGAACATTCAACCCGGTTCGGTGAACCAAGCTCGCTTGATTTTTCTCGGCAAGAACAAAGAACTTTTTCCCTGATTGCCGTTGCCTGCTTTTTAGCGGCTACCGTACTCACCGAAACGACCGAGCGGACAAGCGTATTCGCGATGATGGAGCCGTTTTTGCCTCGGCTGATGCACCGTTCCGGGATTATGTTTCAGCGAGCCGGTCAAGATATCGACTACCATGGAACAAGAGCCCCTTACTTTATAACCACCGAATCGGCTTTGACGCACATGCACCCCGATTTAAAAGAATTGTATCAATGGATCAAAGCAAGCATCGTACCCAGCTAAAACTACCTGGTATTAAAACGTAAAAATTCGCAAGGTCACGCACCGCCGATACTTTTCAAGATACTATCCAACGATGTAAGTCCGATCAATCCTCTAAATAAGATAAGCCCGCCCTCGACCAAACCATAACATTCGAAAGTCTGAACAGACTCCCATTCAGTGGATTGAGATGTTTTATCGATGTCATCAACTCGCCTAACCAAAATATTCAAGATATCGTTACTCGAAATAGCCGACAATAACTTACGATCAATACTGATTTTATGTGTGGTATAAACCATCGGCTGGTTTTCAAAATCCAGCGATTCCATTTTTGCCTTCTCCAACAACGCGCATGAAATCAAACTACATGGAAAAATTTCAGGGAAAATCGCCGTATCCGTTAGATCATCAAAATAAAGACGTTGATCCGCCAAAGAGCCGCACAGAAAATTTT
This sequence comes from Methylotuvimicrobium sp., assembly GCF_050611805.1. NCBI lineage: Bacteria > Pseudomonadati > Pseudomonadota > Gammaproteobacteria > Methylococcales > Methylococcaceae > Methylotuvimicrobium > Methylotuvimicrobium sp. The sequence continues at coordinate 8,251 of NZ_JBNGHF010000061.1, read as the reverse complement.
TCGCATTACTGACATTCATAAACTTACGCTTCAGAAAAAAACCGCTCGGCGTCAAAAAACTTCGGTCCTTATAACGATTTAAGTCATCGAACTGCGGGGGCTCCAGATTATTTAAAAACAGCGGTGCGGGCGATTCTTTTTTATAGCCCACCAAAGCCAATTGACCATCTGCTTTCACGCTGACGCGGTGACTGAGAACGCCCTCACCAACCGGGTTGAATTGAGGTTTCTTGATATCAATGTCAACCACCTGTCCGGGCTTAACTGCATTAACGAAGGAAAATTGATAATTACTAAAACGTAAATTGTATTCGTCGATCAATTCATTCTCGTTAGTACTTTGCCGATAGCGCACAAACTCGTGCTCGATCATCGATTCCAATTGAAACCCCAAAGCGATTGGTCCTTTAAACGGATTATTCCGAATCCGCCGCCAATATTCCGCATCGTGGAATAAATTAAAATCATCGGTGGCATTACGAACGACATCAATGTGGATCTGTTGTAAGGCCTTAGGGTTAGCAGCAGTGTGTAACATTGAAAATAGTTTTCCCTTATCTGTCTGTAAATCAGCGTAAGACGAACAATTCGTAACCGAAAGCAACGATCAATTTACTTCCTATCCAGACACATTAAAATGGGCGGGAGCAATAACAAATCCATAAACAAAGCAATTCCTATTGTAATTGCAGTTAATAAACCCATGTCCGAATTCACTATAAAATGTGAAAAACTCAAGACAGCGAACCCACTAATTAAAACCAACGAAGTGACCCACATAGCACTGCCTACCGTTGAAAAAGCATAACGCACCGCCTCATCACAGGAGGCCTCTCGCTCAACCCTGGCATGACGATATTTACTGATGAAATGCACAGTATCATCGACGACAATTCCCAACGTCATTCCCGTCACAATCGACAAACCGAGCCCAACATTCCCATCTATCAAAGCCCAAACGCCAAATGCAACACCGGCAGGCGCTAAGTTTGGCACTAAGCTCAACAAACCTAATTTAAACGACCGAAAAGCGCCAACCAAAATGAAGGAAATCAACACCAATGCCAACACTGTCCCTCCCATCATGCTGACAATATTCCGCTTGCCAATATGAGAAAACATTAAAACCGGGCTAGCGACTTCGGCATCAATATCAGGCATATTAGTTTTCAACCAATTATGCAAACGCGATTCCACAACTAACATTTCATTTGAGCTCAGGCTTTTCAATGTTGCAATCATCCGAGTTCCGGATTTATCGATGTTAACCTGGTCATTTAAATCTAAACCGTACGGCAAGGACATTTCATACATCAACAAATATTGTGCCGCCAAATCTCGTGCAGCCGGCAGTTTATATTCGTCCTGACTACCGTCGTGCATATTCTGATTCAAACGCTTAAAGGTATCGGTGATACTATTTACATGCAACACTTCGGGCTGTTGCTGTAACCATTTACTCAATTGTTCAACTTTTTCCAAAACCAGGGGTTCATTCAAGCCGCCTTCTTCACTGACTGATAAAGCAATCTCGATAGTATAAAACCCGCCCATTTCCTGATCGAGAAAATCGGTAGCGCGCCTAAATTCGACCGTTTCATCGAAATACTTGACGAACTCGTCATTCAACTCATTCAGCGTCACCATTGACGTCAATATCAGCACCAATCCACCGTTGACTACCAAAAGAAACTTGCGCCGCCGAATAACCCATAGAGCTAATTTATCCATCCAATTTTGTTTTGATGCATCACAGCGCTTTACCCGCACAGGCAAAATCATCATTATTGCTGGCAAGATAGTCATTGTTAACAAAAAGGCAACGAGTACCCCGCATGCCACAATATTACCCAAATCCCTAAAAGGCGGCGCATCACTAAAATTCATGCTTAAAAACCCGATCGCAGTTGTGATACTCGTTAACAACATGGGCTTAAAATTGATTTTCAAACTATCTAACAGTGCTTCTTTTTTAGCCTGCCCTTGCCTCATATTCTGAAGCATCGCCACTAAGAGATGAACACAATCAGCCACAGCCATTGTCATGATAATGGTAGGCGCCGTTACCGATACCGGTGTAATCGGCCAACGCAACCATCCGAAAAAACCCATAACCGCCAATAGGGAAAAGATGATAAGCAAAATCGAACCAAAGGTTGCGCTAAAGGAGCGTAAGGAAAGTAGCAATACCAATATAATCATGCCGTACATAATCGGCGTCATTTTTTGACTATCAGCCAATGTCGACTCGACAAACGCATTATTCATCATAACCATGCCGGTCAAATGAATCTCAAGCTTCGGGTACAAAGACTTAATTTCCTCGGCCATGACCCGTGCCGCTGCCGCCACCTCGGTAACTTCCATCGGGTCTAATTCGGGTAACTGAACAGTCACATTCACACCCGCGACATGCCCCTGTCGAGACACCAAACGGTTTACTAACAAGGGTTCATTGAGCGCGATCTTTTTAATTTCGACTAAGTCGCTACTACTGATATCACTGGGATCCAGCACTAAATCAGCAACGACCAACTCACCATCCGAGATGCTCGTGTGTTGAAAATTAGTAATTGAATCGACTCGACTCGAAAATGGCAGTTGCCATGCTTTTTCGGTTAATAGCGCAATTGCCGACAACACCTCCGGAGTAAAGACATCATTACCGGGCGGCGCGATTACAAACAACACATTATCGCTTTTGTTATAAGTCGACTGAATTTTATCGAACGCTAGCAATTGAGGATTGTCTTCGCCGAATAAAGACCGGTAATCGTTATCGAACGTCAAGCGGGGCATCCCTAACGCCGAAATAAGCACGATAACAAAACAAAGCCCTACCGTTATCCAAGGACGCTCGACTATAAACAACATCGACCGCGATACGCCTGTGTCATTGCGCATGCTCAACTTCTCCTAAACATTTCAAAAAACGAACCGATTAGTCAATTGCTTCTACTAAAGGCCTATACCCGCCGGGAAACAGACTTCAGAGCCTTGGACAGCTTAGTAAGTGTCCAAAACTTATTTCCCGATTTGGCTAGTATCAGGTAACGCTGGAAGAAGTGTGCGCGGCATGGACGCCGTGCCCAAGCCTATAGGGATATATTCACGGCGTCTTCTGGAAGCGTTACCTGATACCGGCCGATAAAACCGGGTAATTATTTTGAAACAATTATTTAACGCAAATAGTAATCTTCATTTGGGCATGGCGTAATATTTCAACTATACACAATAGATTAGTCGAAACTGACAACGCCAATACATCATTCCACTCCAAGCAATTGTTTCAGCCGCCAAAACATCAAGCGCTGCAACGGGTTTCGATTGCCGCCGGGTCGCCAAGTTTTTTTCAACTGATTACGATAGGCATCGAAATGTAAACCCCAAGGCGCACAAATAACATCGCCTCGATTTAGTAGAATTTTCAATACATTCGTACAAGCCACACCAGCAGCCAACTCAATACCCATCGGCGTCGACGGCACTTTTTTCTTCAAAAAATTCACTGAAGTCCGCTCTACTAGGTATTTTCTTTGCATCACAGTCGGCGATACGCCGATTACAAAACGCATGATTTGCTCTTCAAACGAATAACCATCCAGCGCAAAATATTGCTCGAAACTCATTTTCCCCGGCATAAACACCAGCATCGCCGTCCCCATTCCCATCGGCGCGGCGGTAATAGTCGGAATCCCCAGCTCATAACAACGCGCGAATACGGCACGCCGAATTTCCAACGCAAAGATATCCAAACTATCGACGTAAATATCGACATCCTTTAAAAAGTCGTCCAGATTTTCATGCGTAATGCCTTGCTTGAAATTGACGATTTCGGCCTCCGGGTTGATATCTCGAATAGTCCGTTCCATGATTTCCGATTTCGGTTGACCCAAAGTACTCATGGACGCGCCGTATTGGCGATTAAAATTGGCAAGTTCGAAGGTATCCAAGTCGGAAATGTGGAAACGACCTATTCCCATCCTCGCCAATACAATCAAATGACTCCCTCCGACACCGCCTAAACCGCCGACAGCAATTTTTTTATTTTTTAGCAGCTTGAATTCCTCTCGCGTCACCCAACCGATATTGCGGGAAAAAGCTTCGTCATAATTGAATTCGACCATAGTTATCCCCTATTCCCCCTCATTATGCGGCGGTGTCAAAAAATTTAACACTACCCGATTAAAATATTCCGCCTGCTCTAATTGCGGAAGATGGCCGGACTTATCTAGCATATGCCATTCCGCTACCGGCAGCATTGCCTTAAATTGTAGACCTATTTCAACAGGAATACTCTTGTCGTGCTGTCCCCATATCAACTGGGTCGGAATTGAAAATGAAGCAAGCCGCGCAATCTCTTGTTCCAACGCATTGGGAAAATCACTACGCATGACAGACAAAATGTGACGCGTCGTTCTCGCTATCCGATGACTCAAAAACAAACTTTCGAACACAGCATCTGTCAAAATGCCTTGATCGTATATAAAATAATCGATCAACATTTTTTTTCGAACAAAAACCCCCGGGAAATTCAACATACATTCGCCAACACCCGGCCATTTCATAAAACGGACCGTAAATGTTTGCTTTACCGGCAAACCGGCGCTCGCAACCAAAACCAACTTATCAATACGATCTCGATGATCTTGTGCAAACTTGATGCAAACACCACCCCCAAGCGAATGCCCAACTAAATGAACGCGTTGTAATCCAAGATAATTAATAAATGCAAGCAATTGCTCGGAATAAAGACGATAGTCAGGTTTTTTTACATTGCGCGAACTTTGCCCAAATCCCCATAAATCGATTGCATAGACCTTAAACTTAGCGGAGAGGATCTCTAAATTTTGAAACCAAAGCCGACTATCGAAGGGAAATCCATGAATCAGGATTAAAGGAACCCCCTGCCCTAACTCGATGTAAGTCGTCATATGCGACTGCAAATTTACGGTTTTTTGACCGTAACCTGTATTGAACTTTAAATCACTAGTATTCCAAAGCATAATCGCCTAAAGATCGTCCTTTCAATTTCAACAAATTACAACTCGTTGTGTAAGTTAACAGCCAATTGGGCAAATATGTCGATTTTTTTTACAATCTGCGTTGCCGCGATCAGCCAAAACCACATCCAAATAGATATATACCCATATTATCAAGGATATAAAAATTCAGGCATGGATCCTGCTTAATACTGGCAGACCGCATAGTACTATGCAGTGCCAATTTTTTACCTTGAGACAATTCTATAACTTTTGGAGAAAAACCATGAACTTTAAACTATTAGCAGTATCCGCTCTGATTGCTGCCGGGACTTCGACAGCGCAAGCCGGTCAGTTCTACATCGACAATGGCGTTAATTTTGCTCCCGATACCGCGCCGCCGACTAAAGTCAATGCTACAAGTACATCCCTGAAAGATGAAATGACGGTTAAATATCAATCGTCCACCGATATCTTTTTCAGCAACCCTGCTGCTGGAATTCAAGTCGGCGACAGCATCATCACATCCGGCGGACTGGCCGTTGGTACTTTACCGTTCAATAGCATTACTTCCCTTAACCCTGGCGAAACTCTTGGCGGAACAGGCTTTGCCGATAACGGCTTTGGTGACGACTGGATACTCAGCTTTTCTTTCACCAATTTGGCAGGTACTGTCAACGGCTTTGCAGGCACCTTTCCAACGCTGAACTATACCAGCGGAACTATCGAAATGCTCTACTCTCTCGACGGAACGACTTTTAACAACTTCATGGATTTAGAAGTAACTAGCAGCGCCTTAACCGGCGGTGCTAACCTGGAGCTTAGAGGCCTTGTTGATTTTACAAATGTCGACGCCGGATTTGAGGATCTGTTCCGTCTGGCTGACGGCACATCTTTTTACGATGCTTGGCAGCAAGTTCCACCGCTCGAAATCGTCTTTATCGTCGATCAAAATACTAACCCCGCTCTCGCAACCGTCACTCCATTTGGAGATGACGGCAATGGAAATCCAGAAGGTATCACCATTACTAGTAACCACGACGGCAGCGTTACATTCCAAGCCGTTCCAGAACCCTCAACCGTCGCACTTTTAGGTTTGGGTTTATTGGGTTTCGGTGCAAAACTACGCAAAAAAGCCGCTTAATTCTTAGTTGCTTTACCATACAGAAAAACAAAAGCCCTCATAATGAGGGCTTTTTTCTTTCGTTTTATTTTATGTTTTTAATGCTTTTTTATTTCTTCCAGCAATAGCCCTGCTTTTTCTTTTGACTCAAAGATAGCATCAGTCTGAAGAAGCTCTATTAAAATCTTTTCGGCTTCTTTTCGATTTCCCTCGGCTACATAAGCCTTTGCTAAGTGGTATTTGATATTCAAATCGTCCGATTTCAATTCAACAGCTTTTTCGAGCACAACCGCAGCCTCATCGATTTTGCCTTGCTGTAATAATATTACCCCTAAAGTATCGGCGATATCACCATTCTTCGGCGCTAATTGAAATGCTTTTCGGGAAAGCTCAAGCGCTTTCGGATTAGCTTTCTCGTAATACAGCCATGCTAAATTGTTGAGTATAAATGGATTTTCGGGCTGAACGCTTAAAGCGGCCTTATAATGCTTTTCCTCCTCAGCATAGTCTTCTCGTTGCCGCGCAAATCCGGCCATTCTTATATGTGCCATCATATTTTTATCGTTTTTCTGCAATTCGCTTTTGAGCAAACTTAACGCTTCATCTTGTTTTCCTTGTGTACCCAAAAGATCCACTATCGTTCCTAGCAACTTTTCATTAGGCTGCATGTTGTAAGCTTCCGAATAGGCGGCATAAGCTTTCTCAAGATCTCTTTGCGCCAAATAAACATCACCCTCCATAGACTTGCCAAGACCGCTTTTAGGCACAACCTCTGCTACGCGCTTAGCAATAGCCAACGCCTCATCGAAACGTTGCAATTGAATCATCAAGTCGACAGACTGAATCTTAAGCTGAAGATTTTTTGGCGATATTTCGGACGCCTGCCTCATCAAATCAATGACTTCAGCCCCCTCTTCTCCTCTCCTAACTAGTATGTTTGCTAAAAGCATCCGGCTTCGCACATCTTGCCGGTCAATATTAATTATTTTTCGTAAAGTCTTGATAGCCTCATCGCCTTGATTACTCATTATTTGAATTGACGCCAATAGCGACAATGCGACTGTACTATCTTGATGACGATCAACTAAATTCTGAGCATGCGACAAAGCTTTCTGCGACTGTCCTATACGAACATAAAATTTACTTGCATTCAAAATCATCTTCGCTTCTTCATCAACACTCCCTTTAATCTTGTTCAGCGCTTTATCGATTACCTCCTTTATGTTGTCGGGGTTATTATTATCAGCCTCGATTTGTAACAACAACAAATATGGATCAGCCAATTTATCATTAACTGCAAGAGCTTGTTCTATAAACTGCTTTGCCTTCGAAACATTTCCTTCCTGATATTCAATCGAAGCCAAACCTAATATTGCAGCCTGTTTGCTTTTGTCGATATTTAAAGCTTGCCTTAAACTCGCTTTAGCTGAAGGAAAATTTTTCTCTTTTAGCTCAATCGCCGCCTTCAACATAAATAAATCGACGACATTAGGGTTTTTATTGATTAAATCCTGGACTTGCTTTTTTGCTTCAGCCAACTGATTATTATTAGCTTTTTGGAGAATAGAAAGCATTTCTTGCCGAATATGCAATTCATTTTGTTTCTCAAAGCCTTCAGGTTCCGATAAAAAATCTTGAGCTCTACCATCGAACATCGGTTCGTCCAATGAAAAAAAGTTGTCTTTTTCTAAGTCATGGACATCATACTTCGCTGCATTTACGACAAATCCACTCGCCATCATAGCAGCGCCGAGAAGTATCTTTATCTTGCAATATCTAAAATTAATTAAACGCATTTAACTATCCCCAAAAGTTGAATGAAAATTAAGTCGGAACTATTTATTTTTTGCTGCATTAATATTTTAATTCATGATCTATATTTACGCGGTTGACAGGAGGCTTATTATTTACAATTGATAAAATTTAACAAACAATGGACCAGCCCTTAATACCACTAAGTTAACCCGGCAATAAAATTGCCTTGACATTCGTACGTCTCATAATTTGATCTACCTTACGTTTTGCTAATATCTGCTCTTGAACCTGCCTGAGAGCGCGGCACGGATAAATAAGGAAACAGGTTTGTCAGAAAAAAGGGGTCAGGTTCTGAGGTATCCCCACAAAATAGCCATATAAAACAATTTGC